>CAZQIK010000326.1:0-3196 GCA_964593085.1 uncultured Spirochaeta sp. | reverse complement strand
GCCCCCCCCCGCCGCTCCAGCGCTCCTGATCGGTAAAAAGTTCAAGGTCGGTCTCCAGGCGCGTGCCGACAATATCTGTCGCCACCCCGCTCCGTGACTGAAACAGGCCAGCCCCGGCTACACGCGCGGACTCCAAGCCGTACCCAGCCGACTGCACGGTAATATCCTCGTTGAGCACCACATTTCCAAGGACCGGAAAGCCGCCCGCTTCTATGAGAGTACCAGGTATGCGGTACTCCAGTGAGGCCGAGGCGGTGCCCTCTATGGAAGACTGCGCTTCGGCCCAGTGGACTTCGTCTATGTAGAGCGTCCCGGCCGTCGCGTCCCGGATCTGTAAGCGGAGCAAAGAGAGCCGCTCTGAACGGCGCCCGCGGTCTATAGCAAGCGGGGCTACGGTGTTGCCGTTGACCTCAAGTTTTTTGCGGAGCAGGTCCAGGGTTATTTCGTTCCAGGTATCAACGCTAAGCTCCGAGATCGGGAGTGCGGCACGCACACCACCCCCGGCAGGATCTAAGAGTTCAATCTCGATTTCGGCCCCCGGGTCTGCGGTCAGCTTATCGCCGTCGAGCAGCAGATAGAAGCGTAGGCTCTGGTACTGATCCCATGGAGTAGCGGGCACCGGTTGTTGCAGTAGGACCGACTCGCCAGCCGGTACATCGCTCCAGTCCACCTGGAGTACCCGTTGGGCTTCCAGGCCTTCACTGTGAAATATGTTGCGTACGTCCGGGAAGACGCGGGGCAGTGCCTCAGCCCCGCTCTTGGGGTCGAGTGTTTCATACGCGCGTAGGTTAAAGCTTGCCGCCGACGGCTCGTCGGTGGAGCGGCCCTCGGCGTCTACAACCTCCACCGGAATGCTGCCGCCCAGAAACCGCAACTCAGAGACAAGCACACGGCCTTCGACCGTGTCACCTGAGTCACGCACCACAATTATTCGGGCTCCACGAACCTTGGAGAGGCGCGCCCGTTCGGTGGGCCCCAGATAAACTGGGTCACGGCGCCAGCCCGCGGTGGGCAGGCCCGGCGCTCCACCGGTAACCGCCAGCCGCCGGGTAATGATTTGCCCAGGGGCCTCGCCGTCCAAAACCTGGTTGCGGTTGCCGTCCTCGGAGTTCACAAACACCGCACCAGGAATGCCGCCTCCGGCCAACAGCTCTATGCCGCGCCCGGAATCGCGGAAAGGAAACTGGGGTTGCAAGCGGCTGCTGCCGCGGTCCAAGCCACCGTCATCGTCAAGATCTTCCTCCAAGGCACCAAGCTGAAGGTAGACCTCGACGTTGCCCCCGAGGTCGTCCGGTACGTACCACTCTATCTCAACACGGCCCACCTGTGAGAGATCAAGGTCGGCAAAGTTGGGCGGGCGCATCTGGGCCCCGATCCAGAGCGGATTGTTGGGCTCGGATGGGTCTATATCGATCTCCATCACCATGACCTGCCCGTCTTTGCCATCACCCCGTGCCAAGGCGGTGTAGGGGCCAATGCGCCCACCGGCCTCGTAGGCGTAGGTTTGCGATGAAGGCGGCGACCAGGTGTAGTCCTGCAACTGTGGTGCCCCGAGGCCATCACTACGGCGAAAGTCGCGGTAGATCAGGCGCCCTCGGTTCTCTTGCGTGAGTGCACCAAGCGCGAACAGATCACTTGCGTCGGAAGCAGGGTCGATGTACTCACTCGCGGCGCTGGATTTCGGCGGTGCGGCTGGCACCACGTTATGCTCACGTACCCCAAGCCGCTGCTCGTTGCCCTCCATGCCCAACAGCCTAAGGTAGCCAGTTGTATCCGGCACCTGCAAAGACACCGCCCCGTCCAGTAACAGATCCAGGTTCTCACCGCGGTAGTCAAGCTCGCCTGAGAGAGTAACCGCACCCGGGTTTTGGTTGGGCTCGGTGGAGTAGGGCGCTCCTAAAACATGCCAGCGGAGCCCCAATGCCAGTGCCGCATCCAAGTTGTCGGTAACTGAAAAACGGTTGCCAAAGGCAAAAAGCAGATCGCCCCCAAGTCCACCGCCGCTGTAGCTGCGGAAACTCACCTCTATGACGTCGCTGGGGTTAATAGGCAGCGGGGTCTCAAGCCTGCCGGTGCGGTAGTCCACCGTGAAGGAGTTGTCGGTAGCCCCGTTGCGCTGCACCCGTACCGTACCCGGCACTATGTCGCTGCCAAGTGAAAGAACAGAGACCGGCCGTAGGCCTCGTACCAGTATTTCAAAATTGGTAGAGCCAGGCGCACGTTCCGGACGGGGCCCGTAGAGGCGCGGTGCCTCGGGTTCGGTGCCCAGGAAGGGGTAACGAAACGCGGCTGCTCGCGGGTCTGTTCCCAGCTCATCCGTTCCCAGCTCATCCGGTGCAATAACCTCCACCGCCTCAAACTCCGAATCCAGTCTCGCGGCCCGCACCGGCGCAAAACTCACCTCGCGCAAGCCGCCGCGCCGCACAAACAAAATATCGTTGTCTTCCGCTGGGTCCGTCTCGGTTTCATAGTAGCGCTGCACCTCAAAAGGGTTAAAGGCGCCGGGCCGGTACAGAATCAAAGACTGCCTGCCGTCGATCACCGTCCTCAGTGGGCTCGAGGTGCTCAAGTCCAGGCCGTAGTAGCTGCCCGCTCCAAAGGAAAAGTCCGAACGCACATCCGGATTCAACAGCGCGCCCTCATCTGCTCCCAGTGGTCCGACCAACGCATCCACCCCCAGACCAGCACTCCCAACCGCCACACCCCCCTTGCTATAACTAACCACCACCTGTCCCGCAGCTGGCTCCCGCAGATACAGCGTCCCGGCAGACCGCGACACAACCGCCTCGGCGTCCAGGTTTGCCTGCCGGTAGCGCCGCCCGTCGCCAGCCTCAGACACAATCGAGCCATCTGCATCCTCTATGTACAGCCGTAAATCCTCTACATCGCCGTCAGGCAGTACGAAAAAGCGCCCACGAATAAACGAGCCGGGTTCAATCCGTTCCTCACGTAGCTCGTTCATGCCAATAAAGGTCATGCGTTCACTGCCCGATGCCTCGTAGCGTAACAGCGCCTCGTGACTGCTGCGTGAGGTCTCAAACAGGGCAGATGCACCGGGAGTGTTTTCAGTGCCCTCACCAACATCGATATAGGGATACTCCGAGATTGAAAGGGGCGCGTTGCCGAGTTTGACTTCCTGAACAAACTCACCAGGACGGCCTTGGTAACCAAAAAGAAGACTCCGGAGTTCAAACTC
>CAZQIK010000325.1:0-3208 GCA_964593085.1 uncultured Spirochaeta sp. | reverse complement strand
ACTATCTTATAGGCTCGGCCCTAGGCCCGTCGCCATTCCCGGACATGGTGCGCGAGTTTCAGTCGGTAGTTGGGCATGAGACGAAGGCGCAGCTTAAAGCGGAGGGAGTAGTGCCGGATGCCTTGGTAGCCTGTGTTGGCGGTGGCTCAAACTCCATCGGCTTTTTCTCACCCTATCTGGAAACCGAAGCACCGCGCTTAATCGGCGTGGAGGCCGGAGGCCGGAGCATTACAATTGGTGGGCATGCAGCACGAATGAATGGGCTTGGAAAGACCGGCATTGTGCAGGGTTACAAGAGTTTGTTTTTGTTAGATGATGATGGGCAGGTGCAGGCAACGCACTCGGTATCGGCCGGACTTGACTATCCCGGTATTGGGCCGCAACTTGCACATCTGGGCTCTATCGGGAGAATTGAGTTCATGCGGGCCTCCGATACCGAGGCCCTTGATGCGCTGAAACTCTTTGCCCGTAACGAGGGAGTGATTTTTGCACTTGAGAGTGCACATGGCGGCGCGGCCGCATTGAAGTTGGCTGCCGAGTTGCCTCCAAGCGCGACAATTGTGGTCAACATGTCCGGCCGAGGTGACAAAGATATTTTTATTACGGCGCGTGAGATCGCTCCGGAGTCGTGGAAAAGATTTCTAGAACAAGAGGTGCAGACCCTATGAGTACAACCGCAATCATGGCACACATGATTCCATACTTTCCTGACCGTGAGCTGTCCTACGCCGCGGCACACGGCCTTATTGACTCCAATGTCGACTATCTCGAGGTGCAGTTCCCCTTCTCAGACCCTTCTGCTGACGGCCCCACCATTGAGGATGCCTGCGGGCGTGCTCTTGCTTCGGGATTTAGCACAGCACGCGGCTTTGAGTTTGTGCATACCTTAGTTGACCGCGGTGCGCCGCCAGTGTTTATTATGACCTATGCCGGTATCGTGTATGCATCGGGAGTGAAGGAGTTCTGTGATCTTGCAAAGCAATCCGGTGCCGCTGGGCTCATTATCCCGGACCTGCCTTACGACTACGATGAAGGGCTCTATGAGGCTGGCTTGGCCCAGGGGCTGGCTATAGTACCGGTTGTTGCTCCGAGCACGACCGCGGAACGGCTTACAGAGGTGCTGAAGAGTCGTCCGGAGTATGTGTATGCCGCACTGCGAGTAGGAATTACCGGTGCCGCAACCGATCTCGGGCAGGACAATCTTGACTTCCTGGACCGGGTTGGTACTGGCGGGGCTAAGGTTATGGCTGGATTTGGCATCCGGTCACGTGATCAAGTAACAATGCTCGCGGCCCATGTCCATGCGGTGGTAGTTGGCTCTGCTTTTGTAAAGGCAATTTCTGCTGCCGCGGATGCCGCGAGCCCTGACGAACCGGCAGCAGCTGCAGAAGCGGTATATGGCGCGGTGGAGACATTGGTCTCGGCACTCAGGCCCAATTGATCCGGTGCTGACTGAGGACCTCTATCGGGCCCCGGCGTTCAGATGCCGTAAAACTTGCCAAAATGGTGTTACGTATGTACCCTAACTAGAACACAAGGAGAACAGTAAAATGGAAGTCATCCTCAGCATAGATAATTTTGAAAGTGAAGTTACGCAATCCGCAGTACCGGTTTTGGTAGATTTTTGGGCTGAATGGTGCATGCCTTGTAAGATGGTTGCGCCAGCGCTATCTGAAATTGCCAAAGAGTATGACGGAAAAGCAAAAATCGGCAAACTTAATGTCGACGAACAACCGGATTTAGCCGCACGATTTAACATTGTAAGCATTCCGACCATGTTGCTTTTTAAGGACGGCGAGGTCGTTCAACAACAGGTAGGAGCTGCACCTAAGGAGCAACTTGAAACGCTGATAAAGACGGCCCTGGAAGGCTAAAGTCCAAACCCGCCCAGGCGTGTCTATCCCTGGCTGGGGCGCCCCCGGCCAAGGCAGGTGGCACGGCCGGGGCGTACGCGGCCAAGGCGATGTAGCTGACACAGCCGGGTAGCACCCGGCGGCGCTGCCAGCCGCACCCGCGCTGCCCAACAATCTACGGCGAGTGTACATCATCGCTGTTGGGTGCTCCGAAGCTTGCGCCGGATGTTGGTACAATATGCCAGTCTAAGCGGGTGTCGGTGTCCTCCGAGTGACTATTCCGGTTAAGGGAGCGCGTAGCGGTGGAGCCGTCGGGATCTACCGCGTCTTCGGGTGCAATTTCGTACCCGGCAATTGACCAACCACCATCACCCATAACTTCATCTACCCATTCCATCATTTTTCGTGTCCCAAAGCCGCGGTATAACTCGTCCGACTCGCTAGTACGGTTGCTCCAGATCACGGCATCTATCATTTTGCCTCGTGGCGTGGTGTAGAGTGCAACTACCCCGTTGTTTGAAGGTAAGCCACCACCCTCGGTTATCCAGTAATCCCAGGCATGATCGACCGCGCGGCTCCCGCCTGACTCGTCTTGTGCCAGGGTCTCATTGACTTCCTCCGGACTCTCTTCGGGCCGAAAATGCACAACTATAAAGTCTCCGGCCTCGATCTCTACGGGAGGAAAAATAAAACGTGAGTTGTAGTTCGAAGGGCTGCCGTTGTAGAGCGCGATTCCGGCCAAATTACCTGCGGTAAGCGAAACCAACTCTACTCGCTCCGGGTTAGCGGTACTGGCGCGCGGATTCAGTTCATTAATCAGCAGCTGTGGCGGATGCGAATTATGACCGTACACACGTGCTAAGAAGGCAAGTGAGTTGCCGTGCATGTCCTGAACTCCGGCATCAAGTACGTATTCTACACCGGCCACGGTCGGCTCTGGAAACCTCAGGTGTAGCCTGGTTCCTCCGGAGCCGGACACAACCGGCTCACCAAGATCCGGACTAACTGAGAAGCGCCCTGGAATCAGCTCAGTCTCTTTATCGAACTCAAGTTCAATAGTGTATGCACCTGATGTTTCAACTGAGAGTATGCGTGGCGGGTGAAAGTCGCCTGCAACCAAGGTGACACCCTCATGCAGTGGGGCACACCCGCTTAGCATGAGTACGCCAAAAAGCAACGCCCACGGTATCAAGCGCCGCACCTGCGATAGTGAACAAAGTGGCCAAAAAATCAAACAACTGGATCTACGCATCCATTACGCTCCTTAAATAGTTCCTACTACTTACTACATAAAAAAGCGCCATGTTGATTGTCCGGTTATGGCTTGATATACTCGAATTGTTGGAAAACTTCAC
>CAZQIK010000324.1:0-3215 GCA_964593085.1 uncultured Spirochaeta sp. | reverse complement strand
CTTTGTAATGCGGCAGAACAATGTGCGCACGATCCGAGATAAACACTCGTCCTTCCCAATCAATACCCTGCTCGGTAAGGCGGTCCAGTTCTTCAAACAAAGACTCTGGATCTATGACCATTCCGCTCCCAAGAATTACTCGCGTCTCGGGAGCAATGATCCCCGAAGGGACGAGGTGCAGCTTATAGGTCACATCCTCATGAACAATAGTATGGCCTGCATTCGCTCCGCCGGAAAACCGTACAATTACCTCGGATTCTTCGGCAAGGAAATCGACTATCTTTCCTTTTCCTTCATCACCCCACTGGGCCCCGATTACGACTAACTTCATGTAGACAATTCCTTATCGTGAGTAGTTCGGCGGCTCCTGGGTTACCGCCACGTCATGAACGTGACCTTCCTGGAGCCCGGCGGCCGTTATTCTAACGAATTTCTTGTAGGCCCGCAATTCATCAATACTGCGACAGCCACAGTAGCCCATCCCCTTTTTCAGGCCGGTTATCAATTGGTGCAGATACGGTTTTAGTTCTCCTTTGTAAGGAACGCGCCCCTCAACACCCTCGGGCACCGGCTCTTCGTTCTCATTCATTTGATAGCGGTCACCGGACCCTTTTTTTATTGCAGCGATAGAGCCCATGCCCCTGTAAGCCTTAAAGATGCGGCCCTCGTAAATGATCTCGCGTCCGGGGGCTTCTTTGAGGCCAGCAAAAAGGTTACCAATCATGACTGTAGATGCCCCAGCGGCAATAGCCTTTGCTATATCACCGGAAAACTTGATACCGCCATCGGCGATGATGGGAATCCCGCTCCCGGCGGCCTCCTCGGCGGCCCACATAACGGCGGAGAACTGCGCAACACCGATTCCAGCTACGACGCGCGTCGTGCAGATTGATCCGGGGCCAACTCCAACCTTTACTGCGTCTGCGCCTGCGTCAATGAGCCGGCGTGTGCCTTCTCGGGTAGCTACATTGCCTCCGACAACCGGTATGCTGTACTGCGACTTAATTTTCTTAATGGCGTTCACCACGTTGGCAGAGTCTCCGTGTGCTGTGTCCAGTACTACAAAGTCTACGCGTGCATCACGCAAGAGTGGCATGCGCAGTTCAAGATCGTTGGGCGATACCGCAGCACCAACCAACAGGCGTCCTGAATCGTCCAAAGCGGCCCGAGGAAAGGCAGAGTGCTTTTCCATGTCTTTTACAGTGATCAGTCCCGTGAGACAATTCTCTTTATCTACAACGGGGAGCTTCTCAATTTTGTACTCGTCAAACTTGTGTTGTGCACTTTCTATGTCGGGAGTTCCTATCTCGACTACCGGGTTCGGCGTCATGACATCCTCAACCAACTTGCTGTAATCACGACAGAAACGCATGTCCCGCGAGGTTATAATGCCACAGAGTTTGTCGTTCTCTAACACCGGCAAACCGGAGATGTTGTAGCGGCTCATCACATCCCACACATCCGAGACTGGTTGTTTCCGGTCGACCGTAAGAGGACTCTCAATGATCCAGTTAAGGTAGCGTTTGACTATGGAGACCTGATGTGCCTGCTCGTCCGGAGATAGATTGCGATGAATGACGCCAACGCCGCCTTCTAAGCCAAGAGCAATTGCAAGTCGGTCTTCGGTGACTGTGTCCATGGCGGCTGAAATAATGGGTATATTTAATCGTACGTTGGGAACAATTTCGGTTGTGACCTGGGCGTCCGAGGGCAACATATCGGCGTATGAAGGTAACAACAGTACGTCGTCGTAACTGAGTGTCTCTTCGAAATTCGTTGTGCTCATAAACTAAGCTCCTTCTTGAGAGTTTCCATGCGATCTGTGTGACGTTTTGCAATCTGTCGTGCCCGCGCTCCTGCGCGGCCGGTATAGTTTTCCGGTCTGCTGAAGAACTTCTCGGCAGTTGGGGCTCCGACTGCAGCAAGTCCGGAGCTCAGTGCCTTCGATAGTTCGGGATCGTCGGCCAAGAGTTCCGACAGGCTAAGCCCCCGCGCTTCACTTTCAAGAGTGAGACGCCGAACATGCTCGTGACCGTCGGGAAACCCCGCCTCTGCAAGTAGAATATACGCGGCCTCGGCCAGCACCATCGGACCGGTCATTCGCAAGTTTCGCAGCATGGCCTCGCGGTCTACCTGTAAGCCGGAGATTATGCGCCGCATTCGTGATGCAGCAGCTGCAAGTCCGGCTAAAAACTCAGGAATAAAACGGGCCGATGCCGAGTTGGAAAGATCGCGTTGATGTTCGGATATCTGATCCATGTAGTAGGTAAGAATTCGCGGACTGAAAGCTTTCCACAAGCTTTTCACATGCTCACTGTTCCATGGATTCCGCTTTTGCGGCATGGTAGATGAACCTACCTGCCCGGCACCAAAGTGCTCGCGTAGCTCTCCGATTTCGCTCCGTTGCAGGTGGCGCAGGTCGTCAGCCAAGTTCGCAATAATCCCAAATGCTACGTTACACTCCTGCAACATGCGTAGTAAGTACTCAGGTTCTACCATTTGAGTAGAGTACTCGGCCGCTTCAATGCCTAAGCGCGATAGATGACGTCGTTCAAATTCCTCGGGGTCGGCGTAGAGCAATGAAGTGGCGTTGTACGCCCCCACTGCACCGGCAAGTTTACCCCGCAAATTATCCGCGCAGGCAACAAGCGCATCCACCGACTTTCCCAGCCGCGCGGTATACTCGGCAATTGCAAAACCAAAGGTAATGGGCACTGCGTGCTGGCCATGAGTCCTGCCAATTTGTGGTGTATCGGCTTCACGTAGGCTCAGTGCGGCAAGATCAAGTACGAGATCGGCAAGTAGTGGAGCCAAGACTCGTCGCACCGCATCACGATACCTCAGCGCTGCCGCCGTATCGAGTATATCGACCGAGGTTGCGCCTTTGTGGAGAAAGGGCTTGCACCGTTCGGGGAGACGGCGTGCAATAACATTCACCAAGGCTCTAACATTGTGCTGTGTGGTGCGCTCCTCTTCATACACCTCGGCTGGGTCTATGAGCTGTGGCAATTGGTCGAGGAGGGCTTCGGTATCGTTGTCCAGCTCATTGCGGGCTTCAAGGTGAGTAGCGAGCAAGGCGCACTCTACCTGGGTGGCATAGCGTACCGAGGCCTGCTCATTTAGATAAGGTCCTAAGGCATCGAACAACTCGCGATTACTTTCATAGTATCTATGATCTAGAGGCGAGATATTGTCGTAAATACTGCGGCTTTCCA
>CAZQIK010000323.1:0-3264 GCA_964593085.1 uncultured Spirochaeta sp. | reverse complement strand
CGGGTCTGATGTCCGTGGCGCCGGGCGCGAGCAGAAGTAATAGCGTAGACCTCATCTGTAAGGAAAAACGACTGTACCAGAATCTCCAAACGAGTGCGGTTTGGAGCCTGAATTGCGCTGGAAGCTCCCAGCAGCACGTGCCGTACATTCAACATGAGCGTGGTGAAAAGAAAAACCGCAACACCCGCAGAAGGATCACCGGCTATTCCGGCGGCAACCATCTGTGCCGATCCAGCAAACACCAGTATCGACATAGAAATTACCTCAAGCGGTGTGAGTCCGTTAGAGATTCCAACCACCGCATAGGCAATTCCAAAGGGCAGAATACCCAGCACAAAGGGGAGCGTATCCGTGAGCGCTCGCCGAAAAAGACCGGACTGTGTGGTAGATGAGGAGAGCTGTGGGTCGATGTCCGATGTCATGGTGCGGAATAGTACTGAGGAACGGCCACCATGTAAACGTCACCAACCCCCGTAGTGTAGCCTAAGGCTTGCGACACGTGCGGATCTTGGTACAATGGCAGCGTGAACAGCCGTGCATCTGCCGCTTTTGAACGCATGAACAAACTCGGGGCGAAACAACAGCCTTTCTTATTTTTGCTGGACTACGAGCTTGAATCCCCGCTGGTGCTTACTGCAGAAGAGATTCCCAACTACGGCATTCGCTACCAGCTTCCCAACGGCAGCTCAGACTACGGCTGCAAAAGTTTAGGTGGAGAACGGAATCCAGAGCAACTGGACCCAATTACAGAGATTCACGCACCGGATTTATGTTCCTATAGACGAGCCTTTGACCTCGTGCAGGCCGAGCAACGCGCTGGCAACTCCTATCTCTGTAACCTCACGGCTGCAGTTCCCATAACGTTGCGCTGCTCTCTTGAAGAAATTTATGAGATATCCCGCGCAAAGTTTCGTCTCGTATGGCCTGAGCGCTTTGTTGTGTTCTCACCCGAACCCTTTGTTCGCATTGCCGGAAACATCATCTCCTCCTGTCCAATGAAGGGCACAATAAATGCCGAACTACCTGATGCTGCAGCACGTATCCTCGCCGATGAGAAAGAGAGTGCCGAGCATACTACCATTGTAGATCTCATTCGTAACGATATTGGGCGCGTTGCCCATCATGTGCATGTGCCACGGTACCGTTACATAGAAGAGATTGCTGGCCCCCGTGCTCGGATTCTTGCAGTGAGTAGCCGCATTGAGGGAGAGCTTAGCGCCAACTGGCAGGAACGCATTGGCGATATCTTCGCAGAACTCCTTCCGGCCGGTTCAATTACCGGAGCTCCAAAGCACAGCACGTGCCGCATTATTCGCAAGGCTGAGGACTACAGGCGTGGGTTCTACACCGGAGTAGTGGGCCTGTTCGATGGAAAGGTGCTCGAGTCGGGCGTACTCATACGCTTCATAGAGAAGACTCAGGAGGGATTCGTTTTTAAGACCGGCGGAGGAATAACCATGTACAGCAATACCGAGCTCGAGTATCAAGAGCTCATTCAGAAGATCAATGTGCCGTTTTCTTGAGACCATTCGGATTGAGGCTGGCCAGCCACTGCATCTTGAGTTTCATCAGGCGCGGGTCTTGGCAACTGCAGCAGCGTACGGGTGGCGGCCACTGGAGCTCTCCGAAACGGTGGCAGAGATTGTGCGGGGCGATGTCTGCCCGGGCGGCACCCACACCCCGGGCAGCACCCAGAGCCCGGCCAGCTGCGGGCGCCAAAAACTACGCATTCTCTACCAGCTGGGTGCCGACGGTCCCACCGTCCTGCAGCACGAGCTGCTCCCGTATCAGATTCGCTCGTTACGCAGCCTCGTCTGTATTGAAGCTGGCGCGCTGCGCTACGACCTCAAGTTTGCCGACAGGCGCGAGCTTGAGCAGCTACAACCGGCTGCCAAAGAAACCGAGCCGTTGTTCTTGCGTAATGGTTACCTGACCGACTCACGCTATGCCAATGTGGTGCTGCGCGAGGCCAGCGGCCGCTTGGTGACCCCACAACTCCCCCTACTTGCAGGTACCGCCCGCGCACGGCTGCTTGCCGCTGGCCTTCTCCACCCCGCCCCCATTCACCTGCGCGACTTACCTGACTTTCAAAGCGTCTGCCTTATTAACGCTATGCTCGATATTGGCGACTGCGAACTACCTATCTCAGCCATTCACCACGATCCTGGTGAACAATCTCCTTGACCTACGGCCGGTCTCGCAGTATCCTAAAGAAGATTTTCAGGGCCAGGTGAATCTCACGTTGTGAGGTAAGTCCTGACCGGCGGTTATAGCCCGCGACTCGCCGCATCCCCTTCTAAGAGGTGGCACGGTGACTGAATCGGTGGAATTCCGGTGCCGACGGTATAGTCCGGATGGAAGAAAATCGCTGACCTACTTTCCTGTAGTGCCAACACCCACACGTGTCTGTTGTTGAAACTATAGGACGCCTTGTTCTTACCCACGACGGCTTTACGGCGAAACGTCATTACGGCAGTTTTGGGTGCAGGAACAGAGTGGAGTAAGCGTAACCTCCAAACACCAGCCCTGAGTCAAAAACGACTCAGGGTTTTTTTATGCCCTGCACACCACAGCCAACGTGACGACACTGTCCACTGGCTGTACCAGCAAGGAGCTTTTGTATGACCGATCGACGATTCATGCGTCGGGCCATCGAGCTTGCTACTGCCGGAATAGGGAGTGTTTCACCCAACCCGGCAGTAGGAGCGGTACTTGTGCGTGAAGGCAGAATAATTGGCGAGGGGTATCACCGTGAGTATGGTGGGCCACATGCCGAGACAGACTGCATTCGTGATGCCCACGTGCGAGGAGAGGATCCGCAGGGAGCAGTTATGTACTGCACTCTTGAACCATGCTCTTTTAGAAGTCCAACAAAACATAATCCTCCATGCACCGAGAAGGTCATGGAGGCCGGTATCACGCGCATGATCATTGCGGCGCGCGATCCGAACCCGGCCGTTGCCGGATGTGGAGTCCAGGCACTTAGAGCGGCCGGAATCCAGACCTCGTGCGGGCTCATGGAAGAGCAGGTACTCAAACTGAACGAATCCTACTTTCTCTCTACAGCACTGCGGCGGCCGCAGGTACACCTGAAATGGGCACAATCGCTGAACGGGCGCATTGCTCATGCTGGCGGCGGCAAGACCCCTATCAGTGGGCCGGAAGCGCTGCGCCATAGCCACGGTCTGCGAGCCACGGTCGATGCAATTCTGGTGGGTCGCGGCACGGAGATCGGAAAGCACACGTCTGAACTCCAGTCACGTG
>CAZQIK010000322.1:0-3275 GCA_964593085.1 uncultured Spirochaeta sp. | reverse complement strand
ACCGCACGCTGCCAGAGTTCCGGAAGCGACGCAAGCGGCACGCCGGGCGCTGAGTAGCCATGCTCAATGCTGAACTCAAAGGCCGTAGTGCGGTCAACCCGGTACATTTCAAGCATGCGTTGATTCACTTCAATGATGTTACCGTCAAGATCATGGATGAGAACCGCGAGGGGAAGAGTATCAAAAATAGCCCGCAGGAGAGGCGCATTGAGCGTTTTAGGGTCTTCCTCAATCATATGCTTCATAGTGCACCAGTATCGACCGTTTTGTGTAGTAGCATGTGCCGCTTTGCGGTAAGATGACGATATCGTCATGAAACTTACGTGTTATCACCATGAACCCGACATCACTTAGCCCCTCACAAAAACGCCGTGGACGGAAGTTATTCCAAACCTTCGGCATAGTCAACACCGCTTCATTTCTTATGCTGTCGGGCAACATCATAACCCTCTATGCCTTGCGGCTTGGTGCCTCAAGCTCCTACGTGGGTGCCATTGCCTCACTGCCCTACCTCTCGTTTGCTTTCATGATTCTTGGCAAACGCTTTGTGGCAGGCACGGGAGTTGTACGGCTATTCGGCACGGCCTGGATCATTCGTGCCTTGTGCATGGCCCCGCTCATAGCAACTCCCTACCTCATAGCGCAGAGCATGAACAACGCCGCGCTGGCACTGCTCCTTATGTGTGTATTTCTGTTCCACGCAATTCGCGGCGTAGGCATGACCGGCGAAAACCCAATTATGGGCGCCCTCTCCTCCGGCCGAGACCGTGGCGGGTTCCTTGCTCGCTTCCAGATTGTGGTTGCAAGCATGCAAATCTTCACAGGAATTCTTATTGCATTTTTCTTGGGTGATGCAGCCCCTATAGAGCGCTACCTGATCTTCTTTGGCCTGGGAATTGTTTTAGCTATTAGTGCCGCATTGTTCCTTCTGCAGCTCCCTGAGCCGCCATCGGTACGCTTAAGCGCGGGGCACTCACTGCTGGGCACCATACGAAAGGTCTTTGCCGAGAAAAACTTCAGCGTGTTTATTCGTGGCTTTGCTATGTTTGGTATTCTCTCCGGAACTGCGCGTAGCTTCCTTATTGTGTATGCCAAGCAAGGCTACGGACAGTCGGACAGCACCGCAATCCTGTACACGGTCGTTGGTTCCGCCGGAGCGGTTGCCATGGGATACAGCGCCCGTTTCCTTATTGACCGCCTTGGTGCCAAGCCGATTTACCTCAGCTTTAGTGGGCTCTTTCTGTTAAGCCTGCTGCCGCTCGTGCTCTCACCGGATTTGACCGATGGAAAAACCACGGTGCTTTTTTTGTCGGCCGTCTTCTTTTTGGGAACCATGGGTTTTGCTGGTGGCGAGACATCGGCCCAGGTCTATTTCTTTGGCTTGGTCGATAGCAAAGACCAACTGAACCTGGGAGTGCTGTACTTCCTCACCCTGGGCTTTGGCGGTACCGTCGGCTCACTTCTTGGTGGTGTGTTTCTTGACATGTTACAGCAGCATGGTCCGACATCGACCCTCGGACCCTTCCGCGTTTTCTTTGGCGTCATGGCAATGTTCCTGATCATTACTATGCTTTTCAATGCGCGACTTGAACGCCGCGGGGCCAAGAGCTTGGCAAGCACCATGGGGGTGATATTTTCTCTGCGCGACCTGCGCGCCATTGGTTTGCTGCATCAGCTTGATCACTCCAGTTCCGAGCAGGAAGAGACGCGGGTATTGAGTGAGCTTGGCGAGTCACATTCCCCGGTGGCGCTGGAGGAACTGCGCCTGCGGCTGGGATCGCCAAGCTTCACAGTTCGTAGCGAGGCGCTGCATGCTCTTGAACGGGTTCCGGTGGACGCGGCTACAGAGGCACAACTGGTGGAGCATGTGAGCACCGGTGAGTTCACCACCGCCAACTTGGCGGCCCGCGTCATTGGCAAGCAGCGCCTTCAGTCGGGCAGCGGCGCACTGCGTGAGGCGCTATTCTCAGAGGACTACTCCTTGGCAGCAGCGGCAATGCTTGCACTTGCCGAGCTCGATGAGCGCAAGGCAATGCAGAACATTGAGGTCGTGGCGCGAGTGAGCACGAACCCGCTTATTCTGATTCACGCGTGTGAGGCGTTTCGTGTATTTGGCAGCAGTTCAGGAATTCCTGTCATGCTAGATCTTCTGCGTCGAGATCAGGTGCCGACTTTTGTGCGTGACGAGGTAGTCATTTCGATCTCGGCCATTATCAAACTTGAGGGCTGGTTTTACCCGTTGTATCTCAGCTTCTTACGAAACGCAGAAGAAGGGATAGATGCCCTGGAAGACTTCCTAAGTACCTCGCGAAAGAGCGAGCGCGACGCTGCTAAGCACCGGAGTAAGCATGCCAAAACGGCCGCAGGGCCACTTTTTGATCCGGAGCTCGACACGATGTTGTCCCGACTCATGGCAGAACCACAGTCCTTTGCCGAGATAGCCTCGCGACAGTTTGCTACGATCTCAGAGAGCCGCCTGGCCCGCAAAGCCATTGATGCCTTGGAAGTGGCCGCGGTAGATGAGCACCTGTATCGCTACGGGCGGATTCGCTTTTTTCTGGCGGCGCTCATTCTACGCCTCCATGCGGTGCCGGACGCGCGCCGGATTAAGACCCGCTTCCGCTTTCCTTGGACCCGCCCGCCGCGCCTCGACGTATAGGCCCACGGACGCGCGGCGCCGCGCGGGCTACCATGCCGAGCCGAGCCACCGAAGGCGCCGCGCCTCAGACATCGCCCCCGCGCAGCATCTCCCGGTACAACTGCTCCTTTTGATGCAGCAGGTCGTAGGGCACCTGGTAGGCTTGCTCCACCGCCTCGCGCGTGAAGACCTCCTTGGTCGGCCCAAGGACAAGGCTGCCGTCCTTGCCAAACAGCAACATGGTGTCCGAGTAGGACTCGTTGATATACAGATCATGGGCAGAAAACAGCACGGTGCGACTGAAGCGAGTGGCAATATCGACCAGGTACTCAAAAACCTTCTGTTTCTGGTTGTCTTCCAGCGCAAAAACCGGCTCATCCATAGCAATGATGCGTGAGCCATACAATAAGCTAAAGGCTATCACCGCGCGCTGCATGCCGCCCTTACTCAGCTCACCGGTGCGTTTAGCCAACTCCGGGCCAAGCTCCAGCAGCTCAATAAGCTCGCGAATGAAGGCTGGTGTTTTGTTCTCCCAGACACCGGCCTCGTACACCAACTCCAACAGCTCACCCACGGGCTGTTCACTCTCAAACTCCATGTTCTGATACACAAAAGATACCAGCTCGTTGCGCCGGGA
>CAZQIK010000321.1:0-3337 GCA_964593085.1 uncultured Spirochaeta sp. | reverse complement strand
ACCACCGAGATCTACACTCTTTCCCTACACGACGCTCTTCCGATCTCCTCATGGTCGGTACGCGGCCTGTGAAAGTCGTAACTGGCCAGAATGGCGGGAATCACAATTTCTTCGTTTGGACCAACCAAGGAGTTAGGAGTTTTTGTAAAAAGTATCGGCTCGGAAGGAACGTCTTTGGTGAATCCTTGCACGCGTACAGACTCGCTTTCCTGAATGTGTGCATGGTAGTTTAATCCCAGCGCAATGATCTTGCTGGGATTTACGCGGTACTCGCTTCCGTCAGATACGGGCAGTGCAATCATAGTTCAACTGTCGCACCATGAGTGATTTCCGTCAATCACGCATTGTCAACTTTGAGTTTCGCTTATGTAGTGGTGCCGTCTTCAGGACCCGGCTTTTCAGGTACGCCCGCGCGCGATATACTGCAGCGTATGAAGCACCCCGACTGGAATCCATCGCAGATTCAAAGCCTCATGATTGAGCTTGGCGCGTATGCGCTTGAGCGACAGGACAAGTTGCAGACCGAGACAAAGTCCGACGGCTCACCGGTGACCGACATCGACAAGGAGTTGGAGCATCGCCTCCGGGAAGCCCTCGTTAAAGAGGGGCATAACTGGATTGGCGAGGAAACAGTCGAGGCAGACGGTGCTGGCATACCCCAGTCCGCCGTTGAGGGCGCAACATGGATTGTTGATCCGATCGACGGTACCGCCGCCTATGCCGCGGGACTACCGAATTGGGGCATTTCCGTTGGCCTTATGCATGACGGCGAGTTGGTGGAAGGAGCACTGTTTGTTCCTAGCACAGGCGAGTTTGTCACAACCCATGGAGATGATGTCTATGCCTCACCACAGCTCATTGGAACCGAAGCAAAGCGCCCTCACTACTCATCTTCTATCTCCAATGACAACCAACTGGAGTTGTTTAAACCCCATCCCGCAGGCTCTCCACAGTCGGGAATGGTGAGTCTGACCCAAGGTGTAACAAAACGCGGCAGCTTTTTGGGTAAAAATCCGGTACAGACCGTTTCCTCCTGTGTCTACTCGATAGTAAATATTGTGAGCGGCCGTTACGGCGGATATATATGTTGGCTTAAGCTTTGGGATATTGCAGCGGCGCTGGTGGCGGTGGAGCGGCGTGCGGTGCGCGCGGTGGGGCTGGACGTACTGGGCCTAGACGCCGTTCAGCGGCGGCGGCTTGAGCGGCTTGCGGTACGGAGCATAGGAGACTTTTTGCGGCTGCCTGAAAAGGAGGTTGAGCTGCGTTTTGGGCGCCAGGCCGGAGCCGCGTATCGCTTGGCAGCTGAGCGTGAGAACCTGCCGGTGCTGCCGTGTGAGGAGGCGGCCGAGCGGCGGCTACGGTTTGTGCTGGCGGCTCCGGTGCGGCGTTTGGAGTCGCTCTATGCGGAGCTGTATCCACATATGGGTGCCTTCCTTGATGCGGCGGTTGCCCGTGGTGAGTTAGTGACGGCACTTTTCCTAAAACTTGAGTTTGAAGACGGCTCGGTGCGGCAGGAGTGTGTGCGCCCAGCCGAGGCTGGGTGTGACCTAAAACTATTTGACCGCTTGGTGCGGTTGCGTCTTAACGGCGTTGAGTTCCCCTCGCCGGTACAGGCTTTTGTGATAGAGGGTGAGTCTCGCTTGGGGAGGCAGCACTCACTAGAGCTTTTCCCTCATACATGCGTTCGCAGCGCCGCTGCCGAGGAACGGGCCTTCAGTTTTCTGCGTGCTCGTTTCGGCGAGAACGCGGTGAGCTTTGCCCACCCAGCCGACTCTCATCTGCCTGAGAAGAAATTCTGTTGGTACCCTGAAAAAAATCTTGGCTCGGGGGCTATCGCCGATGTGTACCCGCGCGTGGTTCGGCGTTTGTTTACCAAGCCCCGGCCTTTTTGTCGTGCTGCGGTGCCTATTGCCGGACCCTACATCATTGCAACCGAGTGGTGGCACACGACTGGTGTGCGGAGTTACTACTACCTGCACGGCCAGCGGCAGCGGCTACTTTGGGTTTACTTCGACGCACAGAGCCGACGCTGGATGTTACATGGCGGCCTCTGAGCCTGTAGCCAGCGGCCGTGGCGTTACTGGCCACAGTGATCATGGCCGCGACACCTACGTTCCACTGTGGTGCAAGTCATACTACTCCTTTCTTGAGGGGGCATCATCGCCGGATGAGCTGGTGGCGGCTGCCGCTGGCTATGGTTTGCCGGGGATCTCCCTGAGCGACCGGGACGGACTGTATGGTGCGGTACGGGCGCACGTTGCGGCACGGGAGCACGGGGTTCAGTTGCTCCATGGGGCGGAGCTTAGCCTCTCCGGCGGCCGCGTTGTGCTCATGTACGCACTTGACCGGGCCGGGTATGGAACTCTCTCACAGCTCATTACTCGTGGTCGTTCACGCAGACCAAAGGGAGAGAGCTCACTTGAGCCGGAAGATATCCTTGAGTTCCAGCCGTCGGTCAAGGGTACCGGTACTGTTGTGCTGGTGGTACCGGTCTTGAGTGCGGCTGCCTCGGAACTGGTCGAGCTCCTGTTGCCCGCCTTTGGACCTTCACAGCTCTTTCTTGGTGCGGTGCGGCATGAGATCCCGGAGGATCGTCGGCGGCACGTTCTCATGGCGGATCTGTGCAAGCGCTACCACCTACGCAGTGTGGCGACACCGGAACTTCTGTACCATCACACCGACCGGCAGCGGTTGCAGGACGTCCTGACAAGCATTCGTCACGGGGTAAAACTGAGCGAGGCAGGCACACGCTTGCGCCCCAACAACCGCTATGCGCTTTCGCACCCGGCCCAGATGCGCCAGCGCTACCAGGACATACCTGAGGCGCTCAGCACCGGACTTGAGTTGCTTGAGCGTTCCGAGTTTGGCTTAGAGATGCTTGAGTACCGCTACCCCGAGGAACCGATCCCTGAAGGGTATAGCAGCGAGGGCAGACTGCGTGAGTTGTGTCGTCATGGTGCGTATGAGCGTTACGGAGAGTCCATGCCTGAAGCGGTGCGCTTGCAGCTTGAAAAGGAACTATCGCTTATACGCGAGCTGCGCTACGAGGGGTACTTTCTTACGATGTACGAGATTGTAGCCTTCTGCCGCTCACAAGGAATTCTCTGCCAGGGGCGGGGCTCGGCGGCTAACTCTGTTGTGTGTTACAGCCTGGGAATAACTGCTGTGGATCCGGTGCGCATGCAGCTGCTGTTTGAACGCTTTCTCTCACGTGAGCGTGCCGAGCCGCCGGATATCGACCTAGACATAGAGCACCAGCGACGAGAGGAGGTTATCACCTATGTGTATAAGCGCTATGGGCGACGGCACGCGGCCATGGTTGCCAACACTATTCGGT
>CAZQIK010000320.1:0-3346 GCA_964593085.1 uncultured Spirochaeta sp. | reverse complement strand
TCATGCGGCGCGGTCGATGTTAAGGTTACTGCGGGCAAAGAAATACTGATAACGTCCATTGAAGGAGATTGTGATGATAATTGAGCTGCGACAAGACATACTTGTAGCTAACCAAAAGATGGTTTCGGTAGTTAAGGAACGTCTGGCACAGGAGAAAGTTCTAATGCTGAACATTATCGGCTCTCCTGGTTCCGGGAAGACCAGTCTGCTTGAGGCCACTCTGGCCGGACTCACCGAGCGGTTCCAGGTTGCCATAATTGAGGCCGATGTAGAAACGAAACGAGATTCCGAACGGCTGGAGCGCTTTGGTGCACCACTTTATCACATTAACACCGGCGGCATGTGTCATCTCGAGTCGGATATCATTCTGTCCTCACTTGACCAAATGGATCTTGCCAGTATCGATGTAGTTATCATTGAGAATGTTGGAAATCTTATTTGCCCCGCCGACTTCGACATAGGGGAGCATGCAAAGATAGCGGTTTCCAGCGTACCGGAAGGCGACGACAAACCCAGCAAGTACCCGGTCCTGTTTCGTGAAGCCGAGGCGGTTGTGCTGAACAAGGTTGACCTGGCTCCCTACACCAACTTCAATACGGAGAACTTTACAACCGATCTGCGTCGCATAAACGGAACCGTGCCGCTTTTTGAACTCTCGGCAACCGGCGGCGACGGGGTTCAGGCATGGCTTGATTGGCTTATACACAGGATTGAAGCCTCACAAGCCGTAGACGTGACTGCATCGACATAACGCCAGCGTAGACACGACACAAGCGCAGATGCGAGATGAAAAAAGGCAGCCCACAGGCTGCCTTTTTTATTTCAATACCTATCTATTACAGAGAGAATCAGCGGGGGGCTTCTTGGTACTGCCCGGTGGTCCTGCGCATAAACTGCACACGCTCAAAAGCGGCAGTGTTTTCAGGGCCTTTTGCGACCATGCCGCGGAAAGCGTCGACCGATTCGTAGTTATGCTTCTGCATCCAGGTCTCAAGTCCCGAAACCATTTTTTCAAGTACTCTTGGGCCGCTCTTGTAGAGCGCGGACACTACCTGAACCGCTTTCGCACCGGCCAGAAGTTCTTTCACAACACCGGCATAGTCATGTACGCCGGTTGCGCCGGATAGGTCGCACTCAACCTTGTCGGACAACAACGCAATCCAGCGCAGCGAGAGGGTAATTTCCTGGGGCGCGCTAAAGATATTGTCGTTGGCAAGGCGCAGCGCGTCGATATCGATATCAGGTCGGTAATATCGATTAAAGAGTACAAGGCCCTCAATGCCGGTAGAAGAAAGTTGCGTCACAAAACGGGCAACATCGCTGAAGTAGTACCCGATCTTAACAGCAATTGGCAGCTTGGTGTTGGCACGAACCTCTTTCACAATGGCGAGGTAGGTATCTTCTACTGTACGCCCTTCCTCGACGTCGGCTGGCGATATGTAGATATTAAGCTCAAGTCCGTCAGCACCGGCAGACTCGATTTTTTGAGCAAAGGCTGGCCACTCTTTTGGAGTACGACAGTTAATGCTTGCAATAACCGGGATATCAACCGCGCTTTTGGCGTCCTGAATGAGTTCAAGATACTCGTTGACGCCGTCTTCTTTGGAGAAACCGTTTACAACTTCAATGGCTTCCGGATACCAGAAATACATATCGTCTTGTTCAACGAGTTTTCCTGAATCCGCAAGGATCTGCTCTTCGTACAGTGACTTAAGGACAACCGCAGCCGCGCCGTGTTGCTCAAGTTTTTTGATCTTAGCGGCCGAGTTTGTGTAGGTAGACGCTCCAACAATTATTGGGTTTTTCAGCGTCAATCCCATGTAGCTCGTGGTAGTAGACATAGATTTTCCTTCCTTCGTAAGTTTTGAGACGGCTGTGGTGCCTGCAATTATAAAACGCTGTCTCAGGGTGTCAAGAAAAACTTCTCGAAACTGTCCATATCTGGCTATTTTTGAGCTTCTTTCTCACAAAGCAGCTCGAGGAGACGCTCCGGGCGCTGAGTATCAGCGTCTAAACAGACCATGGTCGTGCGGGCAACCGCAAACACCCGCTCCGCTCCGTCGGTGATGGTGTACAACAAGTCAAAACTGGCACGTTTCATTTGTTCGACTTGTATCACAATTACTACATCGCGCCGCAAGGTGATGAACTCTTTGTAGCGGCAGGATGCCTCAACTACGACAAAAAGCGGTTCGCCTGGACCTATACGTTGCTCAAGCTCGTGCTCCATAAGTTTCACGCGAGCCGTCTCTATAAACGTGAAGAACTCTGCATGGTTCACATGCCCGTAGGCATCAAGATCGCGAAAGCGAAGCTCAACCGGTATGCGAAATGTCCTGTATTTCATGCCCCGAACTTACGTGGATACCGATGCATGGTCAATGGTCCGGGTCGTTGACACCATTTCCTCCAAGAAGTAGGATCATAGGTTATGGCTTTAGCTTCCGGTTTTTCCAGTATTCAGAGCTCTAGTGTTGAGACTGGTGGACACTCCTTGCCGTGTCGAACAACCTCGTTCTATCGCGCACTTGCAGATACCGAGGATCCGGCGCATGACCCTATTGCGGCGCAGTTTGTTCCCCGCCCGGAGGAGGAACAGCACGAAGAATACGAGAGTCCGGATCCCTTGGCTGACCGCCGTTTCGCGGTAAGCGAACGTCTTATACATCGGTATCCGGATCGCGTACTCCTGCTTACAACCGACACCTGCGCGGTGTACTGCCGCCACTGCTTTCGGCGTCATTTTACTGGCGGTCGTCGGGGCGCGCCAACCGCACAGGAAATGGACAATGTGCTGGCCTACATCGCTAAAAAACCCCGCGTGCAGGGGATACTGCTTTCCGGCGGCGACCCGCTTACGTTGTCGGACTCGGAACTGGCCGTGATTCTCAATGGAATCCGCACCGCGCGCCCAGACATGACTGTTCGGATATGTAGTCGTATTCCAGTGGTAAATCCATCCCGAATCAGCGAGACAACCGCACGCATGCTTGCTGGTGGGCACGACGCGGCCCACGATTCGGAACATGGTGGGCACGACGCGGAACATGGCGCGGCAGGCACCTGGTTTGTGACACACGTAAACCATCCTCGCGAGGTTTCTCCCGCGTTCGTTTCTGCTATTCGTCTGCTTATGCGCTTTGGCATACCGGTTTTAAATCAAGCTGTGCTGCTCCGAGGAATTAACGACGATATCGACACTCTCGAAGAGTTGTTCCGTGCTTTGTATCGGGCAGGGGTCAAACCGTACTATCTACTGCAGACCGACTTGGCCGCTGGCACATCCCATTTCAGGGTGCCTATTTCCCAAGGAATTGTACTTATACAGGAGCTTCGGCGGCGCTTG
>CAZQIK010000319.1:0-3350 GCA_964593085.1 uncultured Spirochaeta sp. | reverse complement strand
CCACTCCACTCGGCTCTCAGCGCTCCTCGAGCGGGGTGCACCACGTCTCCGCTACCGCCAAGCGGTTGGGCGCGGTAGTGAGCGCTTACGATGTCCGCCCGGCGGTCAAGGAACAAGTGCAAAGCCTTGGGGCGAAGTTTGTTGAGATGGAACTTGAGTCAGCCGAGGGGTCGGGCGGCTACGCCAAGGAGATGGGCGAAGAGTTCTACCGTAAACAGCGTGAACTCATGGCAGCCGTGCTTGCTGAGACCGACGCGGTGATCACCACAGCCTCGATCCCCGGAAAGCCCGCGCCACTGCTCATCACCACCGAGATGGTTGAAGGCATGAGTTCGGGTTCGGTTGTGATTGATCTTGCCGCCGAGCGCGGCGGTAACTGTGAGCTTACGAAAGTTGGAGAAACGGTCATGCATAAGGGTGTGAGCGTTATCGGACCTGAGAACATTGCATCACAGCTTGCATATACCGCGGGACGCCTTTACTCAAAGAACATAACAACCTTTCTCAAGGCCCTCCGTACCAAAGAAGGCGTCCTTGAGATAAACCGCGAGGACGAAATCGTAGACGCAACCTTGGTTACCTACGCGGGAGAGATCGTTGCGGCAAGCCTTGGTGCCGGTGAAAAGAACTAAACGGGGGAGCTCATGCTAGATACAGCCGCGTTCATTAATATTCTGACGATATTTGTGTTGGCAATTTTTGTCGGTTTTGAAGTCATCACAAAAGTACCACCTATCCTGCATACACCGCTCATGTCGGGTTCCAATGCGATTAGCGGCATTACCGTCATTGGCGCGTTGTTGGCATTGGGCGCTGGCGGTGGGACTTTTACAACCGTGCTTGCCACTGCCGCGCTCTTTTTCGCCACCACAAACGTGGTTGGTGGTTTTGTGGTAACTCATCGAATGCTTAGTAAGTTCAAGAAGAGGAATTAAACATGCAGCCTGAACACCTGAATCTCTTGTATTTGATAGCCGCGGTGCTCTTTATTATGGGGCTTAAGAATTTGGGGCATCCGCGCACCGCGGTCCGTGGAAACATCTTGGGCGCCGTCGGTATGGGCTTGGCTGTGGTGGGCACGCTCTGGTTTCAAGGTTTTGTACATATGGAATTGGTTGTCGGCGGCCTCGTTGGCGGTTCACTTCTGGGCATTGTGCTGGCGCTAAAGATCAAAATGACGGCAATGCCCCAGCTGGTTGGTCTCTTTAACGGCTTTGGTGGCGTGGCCTCGGTACTGGTTGCTGGTGCGGTACTCCTTGCGGCTGTGACAACGGCGGTCATGGGTGCTGAATCCGGGGCGGTTATGAGCCCGCAGGAGTCGGTTGCAACAGCGGCATCCGGACTCATTGGTGCCGTTACCTTTATAGGTAGTGTTATTGCTTTTGGAAAGCTACAAGGTATAGTCTCCGAGAAGCCGCTGCGCTACCATGGGGAACAAATTGTAAAGGTACTTGTACTTGGTGGTGCATTGGTCCTTTCAGCCATGATTGTGCTTGATCCAAGCCGTACCGAGTTATACTGGGCCTTAGTAGGTGTGTCGTCGGTCCTTGGTGTTCTGCTGGTAATGCCTATCGGTGGTGCCGATATGCCTATTGTCATTGCCTTGCTCAACTCATACTCAGGAATTGCTGCGGCCGCTACCGGCTTTGTTCTTAGCAATAATGTGCTTGTTGTTGCGGGCTCGCTTGTTGGGGCTTCGGGTATCATTCTCACTCAGAACATGTGTAAAGCTATGAATCGTTCTTTGGCTAATGTTCTGTTTGGAGGCCTGGGCGCCATCGTAGAGAATAAAGAACAAGGCGATATATACGCGGGCAAGGTGAAGTCAACCTCGGCAGAAGAGGTAGCCATGATTCTCAAGAGCGCGTCCCGCGTGGCTTTTGTTCCTGGTTACGGTATGGCAGTTGCCCGTGCGCAAACCGGGGTCAGGCTTCTCACCGAGGCAATGGAGGCGGACGATATTCATGTTGAGTTTGGTATTCATCCGGTCGCTGGACGAATGCCGGGGCACATGAATGTATTGCTTGCCGAGGAGAATATCCCCTACGATAAACTGCGCGAAATGGACGCAATTAATCCAGACTTTGCCTCAACGGACGTGGTAATTGTTTTGGGGGCCAACGATGTTGTGAATCCAGTCGCACGTGAGAGTGCCGGTTCACCTATTTCAGGTATGCCGATTCTTGATGTCGACAAAGCACGAACCGTCGTAGTGATTAAGCGTAGTCTCAGTCCGGGTTTTGCTGGCATTTCCAATCCGCTTTTTGCGGCCGACAATGCACTTATGTTGTTTGGGGATGGTAAAAAAGTCATGGAAGAACTAGTGGCCGCCTACAAGGACGCGTAGGACGATAGACTACTGTTCGCTATGGTCCTTGTACTTGTCCGATATCGTTTCAATTGTCGGTAGCACCTTAAAGAAGATCTCTACGAGCGCCGGGTCAAACTTACTTCCGGACATCTTACGGATCTCTTCGAGGGTCTGTTCATGAGTCCACGACTCCTTGTAAACACGGCGCGATCGTAGTGCGTCGTAGACATCCGAGATTGCGACAATTCGGCCAAACAAGGGAATCTCTTCACCTTTCTTACCGAGTGCCCTACCGTCTGCAGCCGTTTTCAATGGTGCGCCGGTCTCTACATCGACATGTCCAGGATAGCCGGTGCCATCCCAGTTTTCATGGTGGTTAAGCGCCACCTCTATAGCCATTTCGTCAAAGATTGACTGCTTGTTAAGAAAGAGGCGGGCGCCATGAAGCGTGTGTTGCTTCATTACGGCGTATTCGTCATCGGTGAAGCGGCCGGGTTTTTTAAGAATGTTGTCCGATATAGCAACCTTGCCTACATCGTGGAGAATAGCGGCCATGCGAAAGCTATCCTTGGTCCGTTCAATCTCTCGGGGCTCCAGCCCTTGTTCTCTGGCCCAGCGCTCATAAATTTCAACCGCATAACCGGCTACGCGGTTTACATGCGGGCCGGTCTCTTTTGGGTCACGTAGCTCGGCCATCTTAATCATGCGCAACAGAATAGCGCGGGTCATTTGAGCTCGTTGGAGCGCAACCGTGGCGTTCGTTGCAAAGTGGGTGACCAGCAACTCGTCCTCTGTTGAGAACGCAATGGCCTTTCCCTCTTCATCCAGCTTGTTGATCACCTGAATCACTCCGAGGATGTCGCCCATATTTGTGCTTAACGGCACTGCCAGCATAGACGTGCTTTTATATCCGGAGACTCTATCGTAATGAGGATTGAATCCGTACGGGGCGCTTTCCGGAATTTCGTAGGCATCCGGAATATTAACCGCCTCGCCGGTTGCGGCTGCATATCCAGAAATTGTTTGCGTGTTTATAGGT
>CAZQIK010000318.1:0-3357 GCA_964593085.1 uncultured Spirochaeta sp. | reverse complement strand
CCCACGTTCAGGACCTCAACCGGCAGCGGCTGGCAGGCGCGTACGAGCATAGTTCGCCCGGAAATACTCTGCAGATAGTGGTTGGGAATAATGTCGGAGGTTACCGAAAACCAGTACTCCGAAAGGCGTGAAAGAATTTCACCCTTAAAGGGCACTAACCCGAGGATGCGGTCAAAGGCCGATATTCGGTCCGTGGTGACGATAAGCAACTCGTTGTCGAGGTCGACGACCTGCCGCACTTTTCCATTGCGGATTGAGTACTGCGGGCCAAGTTCGCCTTCGGCAAAACCGCCGAAGGCGTCCTGCGGACCGGCGCTATCCGAGCCGCCCTTACTCGAACTCGGCACGCCGGCTTACCACGCGGGCGATAAGACCGTACTCCAACGCTTCCGGCGCGCCCATCCAGAAGTCACGGTCAGTGTCCTTCTCTACCTTCTCTAAGGGTTGGCCAGTTTCATCGGAAATGAGCTTGTTGATGCGAGCACGGGTTTTTTCAATCTCCCGGGCGTGAATCTCAATGTCAGTTGCCACACCACGCATGCCAGAAAGGGGCTGGTGAATAAGATAGTGTGAGTTGGGTAGCCCAATACGGTTCTCTTTGTCCGCGGCAAGCAGAATTAATGCTCCAGCGCTTGCGACCAGACCCATGCCTACGGCAAAGATTTTTGGTTTTACAAAGCGCATCATGTCGAAGATTGCGTAGCCGGCATCAACATCGCCCCCGGGTGAGTCAATGAGTACGCGAATAGGCTCGTCGCTTGAGTCTTCAAGCAGCAGCAGCTGCCTGACCACACGTTCGGCTAAAGATTTATTTACCTCACCCGAAAGCAGTATGGTTCGGGTCTTGAGCATCTTTGTCATTAACATTTGACCGGACTCGTCTTTCTGCTCTTGTTCGTCCTGATCTTCGCCATCGTCATCGTCTAGTCGAGAGAAAAGGGAAAAATTACGCCTATTCATGCTGGGTTGCTCCGTGTATGCTGGTGATTACTCGCTCGGTCTAAATATAGCAAGAATTGAGTAAGGATGAAAGGGCGGCATGCAAAAATCAGGGTTTACAGCAATAGTTGGTCGGCCGTCGGCAGGTAAGTCGACATTGCTGAATGCGCTCTGTGAACAGAAAGTCTCAATTGTTTCAAATGTTCCTCAGACTACCCGCAACAAGGTTCGCGGAGTTGTGAACAGAGACCAAGGCCAGATGGTTTTGATCGACACTCCCGGATATCACCACTCAAGTAAAAAGTTCAATATTCATATGGTCGACCTCGTACGCGGTGCCTGCGAAGAGGTTGACGCAGTTCTGTACCTTGTAGACACCACACGCCCTCCCGGAGAGGAAGAGCGCGACATGCTTGCACTAGTGGCTCAACTCTCAAGGCCGGTAATTGTAGCTTTGAACAAGATCGACATCTCCTCAAGTGCACGCAGCGAAGCGGCTCGCTTTATTTTAGAAAGCCTGCCGGACGCAGAGGTGTTGGAAATTTCGGCCGCTACCGGTGAGGGTTTAGAGGAGTTGTTGGACCGGCTTTATCTGGAAATGCCGGAGGGTGAGCCGATGTACCCGGAAGACTACTATACCGACCAGGACCCGGTATTCCGCGTCAGCGAGATTATCCGGGAAAAAGCAATACTCCAAACCAAGGAAGAGTTACCGCACGCCCTGTATGTTGAGGTCGCCGACATGGAACAGAAACAAGAAGGTGAAAAGAGTATTCTCTGGATCCGAGCTTTTCTGATTGTCGAACGCGACAGCCAGAAAGGAATTGTTGTAGGCCGCGGAGGCGAGAAGATCAAAACCATACGGCAGCAGGCGCAACGCGAAATAGGTAAGCTCTTTCCCTACCGTGTACACCTTGACTTGCGGGTGAAGGTTCACCCCAAGTGGCGTCATAAAGATGCACTCTTAGGAAGACTTATTCGCTAAGCGGTAACTCTCGGATGCTCCCATCGCCAGCGCCCACATACACCACAGGTCTCATTCCCACAAAAAGTCCGGTCTCGACTACACCTGGAATAGCGTCAAGACGCCGTTCAAGCTCGGCAGGGTCGTGCGGAGTGCCAAAACGAGCATCAATAATAATGTTTCCATTGTCGGTGATAACGCTCCCCATTTTTCTGACCGCCTCGCGAACCGACACCTCTGCCCCCATACTTCGCACAGCCTCCAGCACCACACGCCGTGCCGTCGGAACAACCTCGATAGGGATAGCGAAGCTCACGCCAAGACTCTGCACCAGCTTACTGTCGTCCCCAACAATCACATAGCGTCGGGAACAAAAGGCAGCGATCTTTTCACGCAGCAGCGCGCCACCACCGCCCTTAGTGAGGTTTCCGGCGGGGTCGATCTCGTCGGCCCCGTCAATAGTCAGGTCAAGTACTCCGGCAATCCGCGGATCATTCAGGCTGTAGGTCGAGAGTCCCAACTCATCACATGCAGCCTCGGTCTGTGAGCTTGTGGCAAACAAGCTAAGATTCGAAAGCTTGCCTTCGGAAAGGAGTTCGGCTATCCGCTTCACCGCCCAGACGGCTGTACTGCCGGTTCCAAGGCCAATTCGCATTCCCGACTCGACGTTATGGTCCACAGCGTAAAACCCTAATAGTTTCTTGATCTCACTCATTGCTTTCACCGTTGCTGGTAGCGCCTGCCGAGTTCGCCGTCGTATCTGTGAAGTATTGCTCCAACAGGGCCACCACGCGCTCGCGCCCAACCGTACGGATAAACGCTGCAAGCCGCGGCCCTTTTTCCTTACCTATGAGCACCTTATACATGACCACGAAAAAGTCCTTGGGCTCGACTCCGGCGTCACGAGAAACTCGGTACAGCTCCTCTGCCAGCGACTTGTCGGTCAGTGAGTCCCATTCATTCTTGAGGAGTTCCGCAAGACCACCAATAGCGGCAGCTTCGGAACTGCTCACCTTTACCAAAGCTTGCTCGGCGGTCTTCATGCGGAACCGAAAATCCTCGGGGGCAAAATCGGCCAACCAGCGCTCAGCACAGGCCGCCCGCCGCAACATTCGCACGCGGTCGGCTTCGGACAACGTAAATCGGCCAGCCTCGACACGTGCCATTTCAAGCGCTCGCTCATGATTAAAGTCGGCAATTTGCACAAGACTGCAGAGGTGCCTAAACGCAATCTGAAATGGCGCCTCGGAGGCGGGTTTGTGCACCTGCGAGAGTTCGTAGATCCGGCGTTCCTTTGCCCTCTTTTTTTCACTAATCTCATCTACCCCGTAGTACGCCCGCTCGCAGCGGTCATAGTCCTCATAGATCTTTACTACATCCATGTCAAAAGAGATCGCAAACTCGCTGTTGGGACGCGTGCTGGCGAAGAGATACCGCACGACTTCCGGCTCGTA
>CAZQIK010000317.1:0-3369 GCA_964593085.1 uncultured Spirochaeta sp. | reverse complement strand
TAACGGCCCGACTCCCCGCACCCAAGTAATGTTTGCCGAAGGAGGTATTGCGTACGTCTACCTAATTTACGGAATACACCATTGCATGAATGTAGTTGCAGAGCCGTCCGGCGCCGGTGCTGCGGTACTCATTCGATCAATGGAACCTCTACTTGGCCTCCCCGCGATGTGGGCCGCAAGGTACGGAGAACGCCCTTTCGCGGCCAATGACGAACGCCGCATTCGAGCCCTGTGCAACGGCCCGGGTAAACTTGCGCAAGCCTTTGGAATTACGGTTAAACGAGATAACTCCGCTGCTTTGAACAACGGACCACTCCGCATTCTTCAGCCACCGGACTACACACCTCTTGCTGCAAAAGATCTGGTGGAAAGCCCTCGTATAGGTATCAGCAGAGCCACCGACCTTAACTGGCGGTTTTATGCCAAGCGCGATGCTTACTGGGTATCCGGCAGCAAAATTTCGACAACACGATCAAGGTCATCCATAGAAAGATAGGCAATTTCAATGCTTCCCTTCTCGAGACTCCCCTTTAATGTCACCTTCGTACCAAGAAGTTCGATCAGACGTTGTTCGATATCGGTAATCTCTGCCTCGCGCGCCCGAAATCCGGTGGTGCCGGTTTTGGATTGAGCCCCCCTTCTGTAACTCTTTCGCGGATCCAGGTCTCGTCGAAGGTCCGACCCGCCCTGCTTCTTGTCCGCGTCTTGTTGCGCCCCCGACGGCTCGCCGGACTCAAGTGCAGCAAACGCCATATCTGGTGTCTCCCCGGCAGATACGCGGGTTGCCAGGCTCTCAGTTAGCCGTACTGACAGCCCATGCTGAATAACCAGTTCACCAGCCCGGGTTAGACTTGCATTGTCTTTAATTGCCAGTAATGCACGGGCATGACCGGCAGAAATTTCTTGAGCGACCAGGGCTTGGCTCACCTGCTCGGGCAAGCGCAGCAGACGCAGGACATTTGCAACCGACGAGCGCTTCATACCAAGCCTTCGCGCAGCCTCTTCCTGATTAATATCTGCCGATTCAATAAGAAGGCGAATAGCACGTGCTTCTTCAAGCGGATTGAGGTCACGACGCTGAATGTTCTCAATCAACGCAATCTCAAGCCGTTCCTCAACCGTAAAACTCCGAACAAGCACCGGCACAACCTCAATTCCGGCCTCAAGCGAAGCACGGTATCGACGTTCACCGGCAACTATGCGGTATCGACCCTCCTCAATTTGCTCTACCAGAATTGGTTGCAGAATGCCTCTTGAGCGAATTGAGTCGGCCAGTTCATGGATCGCTTCAGGATCAAAATCTTTGCGCGGCTGATCAGGGTTAGGTTCAAGATGTGATAGGGGTACAGTAATAAGATCGCGGCTGGTTTCCTCAGGAACTGCCTCGCTTTCTTGAGCCTGAATTAATGCGTCTATTCCACGGCCAAGACGTCGTTTAGCCACGCTCGAGCACCTCTTCGGCCAGCTTCTGGTAGGCCTTTGCTCCTGCGCAGTCTGCGTCATAACGGCAGACCGGCACACCATGTGAAGGCGCTTCCGAGAGGCGAACGTTTCGTGGAATCACGGTACGGAAAACCCGCTCCTTAAAGTATCCCACAACTTCTTGCACGACATCTTGTGACAAACGGTTGCGAGTATCATACATCGTGAACACAATACCTTGAATGCTCAAGCTAGGATTAAGCGTGCGCTTTACCTGACGAATACTTGAAAGCAGTTGCGTAAGACCCTCCATCGCAAAGTACTCACATTGCAGCGGAATAATTACGTTGTCTGCTGCCACAAGCCCATTCAAGGTCAAAATCCCCAGCGACGGAGGACAGTCGGTGAAAATGTAGTCGTACTCAGCGCGGAGTGATTCAAGGCCGTCTTTCAGAAAAAACTCACGCCGTTCTTCCGAGACCAGCTCAACGCCTGCGCCTGTGAGGTTAATGCTGGACGCGATGATATCAAGGTTTGGTACCATGGTAGTTTTTACCGCCTCACGGGCAGGTACAGTACCTGTAATAACCTCGTAAATTCCCTTCGCGTCGGTACTAGCGCTGACCGTGCTGGAAAGGTTACACTGCGGATCAAAATCCACTAACAGCACTTTTTTTCCAGCTATGCTTAAATATGCACCGAGGTTCACCGCGCTAGTGGTTTTCCCAACGCCGCCTTTCTGATTTGCGAATACAGTAATTAATCCCATAATAATGTGGTCGGATTATACACGATTCAATATCGCCTGTCAGTCGGTATTATCTACAGCTTGCAGATAGCTCTCGACGTACCGCTCGCGAGCGCGCTCCCGAATTCCAATTGCCAATGCGAGCATAGACACCAGAATACCTTCCGGCGTACGTGGCGGTCGTGGAGACAAAGGGAATGTAGAATTAAGAATGATATCTTTTTCGGTATCACTGAAAGGCTCCCACCGATGCCAGTGCTCATGAAAGAAGGCTCTGGTGAAGGTCTCCCAGTTCTTTCGAGTGCGCCGAACAGGATCAGGAGCCGGGAGACGAAGCAGAGCTCCTCGGAAAGAGGCCTCCTCATTGAGGCCAAGAGCTTTGGAGAGCCGGAATGCGGCTCGTGCTACACGCTCGTTGTGTTGGAGCAGATTGGTAGTGCCAAACTGTAGCGTCTCAAGCCGAGCGTACTCTGGTACACCGACAATCTGTTCTTTCAGACGCTCAATCTGAGCTCGATCGGCATCCGAAAGCTCCCCCAGTAAAACAGCAAAAGATCCAGCTGCATCGGTGCCTTCATGCTTCTCTCCCATAACATGTTGAACGAGTGCCCTAAGCTCGCGCCTTTCGGCAAATGATGAGATCAAATGTTCCGGCCCGGTTGCCAACAGCTTGTGTAAAGGATCATGGATCGCACCTGTGTATTTATGAAAGACCTCGCCACTCAAAGACCGAAGACGGTGCAGCTCAAGCTGGGCTTTGCCACGCACCTCATCCATTCTCAGTCGCAAACCTCGGAGAGCGTGGCTGGAAAGCCCTACATCTATGAACAAATACACAAGCCAGCCCATCGCGACAGCTTGGGAATTCGCCGAAAAAAGCACTGTAGAGTACTCGTTTAAACGAGGCTTAAGGCCGTGAATAACTACAAGGGCAAGCAGCAACCAGTACGCTGAGTAACGAAGGGCAATACGTCCGTGAAGATTGAACCGGTAATTTGAGTAGTCCCACAGACGCAGACCAAATACTCGCTCCATTAACCACCCGGCAAGATACTCGAGCATAGTAACAAGAAAGGTGAGAATGAGCACCGCCGGAACGTAAGACAACGGCTGCAATGGTATGTAAAGGACATGAATAATGAGTCCGCCAAAACCAAATACTGGAATAAACGGTCCATAGAGAAACCCGGAGTTAATTA
>CAZQIK010000316.1:0-3374 GCA_964593085.1 uncultured Spirochaeta sp. | reverse complement strand
AGGCACTTGAACCGTCTCAGATTAAGCTGTCCTCAGGTATCACTTGGCGAACTGGAATACGGAATCTACAAAAGTAAAAGCGTTGAGAAAAACAAGACCGCATTGATTGACTTCGTATCTGCCTTCGATATTGTGAGTTTTGATGACAGTGATGCAGTAGTTTTTGGCATGATACGGGCCGATCTTGAAATGCGTGGAGAGGTGATTGGCTCGTACGATATGCAAATCGCTGCGCAGGCAGTTGCCAGGGAGTTGACCCTTGTGACGAACAACACCCGTGAGTTCGGGCGAGTTCAGCACCTAAGGTTGGAAAACTGGACATAGGAATGCAAAACCTCCGGTTGTCGCATTTCTTCAAGACGAGAGCCTGAGTCTCGGTTCATACTGTGTGCATGAAAACCAAACTAAAGTACGTGATTCTGTTTGTCGAAGATGTCGCTGCATCGAGGAACTTCTACGCGGAAGCCTTTGAACTGCCGGTGGGTTTTGCTCACGAAGGCGGCGACTATGGTGAGATGCAGACCGGTGAGACAACACTGTCGTTCTCATCTCGAAAACTCATGCAGCAGCTGGGAAAGAACCCGGACGTCGCGGACCCTGCCGCACCAAGCTTTGAAATTGCCTTTGAGGTAGACGACGTGCCCGGCGCCCTTGCTCGTGCTCTGCGCGCCGGAGCGCAGCTGGTACAGGAGGTCAAGGAAGAAGCTTGGGGTCAGACTACCTCCTACGTGAGCGACCCGGACGGCTACCTTGTGGAGATCTGTTCACCGGTTGCCGCATCATAACCGGGCACGTGTAGCTGCTCGGTCAGGTCAGGCCGCTTGAGAACTTCGCTTGGGCTCACTCCAAACCAGCGCCTAACGGCACGAGACATGTGGGCCTGGTCGGAGTACCCCACCTGGTATGCCAACTCCGCCGGGTCGATTCCGGAGACAAGAGCACGCGCAGCCGCCCTGACCCGCGCCAGCTGAGACCAGAAGACCGGCGGCTTGCCGGTATGCCGGAGCAGCAATCGCTCCAGAGTTCGCCGAGACACACCAAGGAAACCGGCGGTTCCCTCTATACTCAGGCTCAGTTCAGCCACCGCTGAGAGCACTTCCGCTACCCGAGAGTCGCACCTCACCGCGTCCGAAACACCGGCAATAGTGAAGTCGGGGTCTTCCCCGGGGTCACGCAGCAACTCTTTCAGCGCCGCCTCCGGTAGTTCCGTACCGGGAGCAAACCTATACCCCACTAACTCAGCGCCCTGTGGTATATGTGCAGTCATAATGCCGTCTTGAAGGTGGGAGAGCGTCCACTTGGGCTTTTCACCCGGAACACTCCAGCAAATGAGATCCTGGCATCCGTCGGGGACAATGAAGCGGAGAGCGGCATCCGTGGACGTATGCGCCCAACGTTCAAGTATCAGTCTGTTTGCAGATGGTAGTGGCACCCGCGCCTCTACTGCAACTTCTCGAGCACGGACTCGGCAGTTGCGTGGGGCTCTATGATCTCATCCAGAGCTGCTTGGAATTTTGCCACATCGTTTACCTTACGGACTCGGTCGAGCTCCGCTGAATCAAGCGTGAACTTCCGCTCAAGCATCCGAATGAGGGCCTCTGCGAGACCCTCAGCCTTACCCTCAGCCTTACCCTCAACCTTACCTTCGCGCCGTGCTTTCTCATTATATGAAATCATGCTGTCTCCCAAATCAGTATACTTCCGTTCCTTAAGCGTTGCCAAGATTGATTCAACGTTGTCTGTTCGACCTTCGGCCAGATACTTCAACGTCGTATCACGAAAGCCAGCAGGCAGAGAACGCTGTGTCAGTGAACTCACCATCTCAAGCAGCCCCTCACGCCCCAGCTTCCGTGAGGCGGCGTACATTGCCTGGAGCGCGGTCTTGGCCACCGGCCCACTAACAAAATGATCGCTCAGACTCAGCTCCACATCAAAGAGGAAGTAGCGGAAACGGTGGATGTCAGCTACTTGACTGTCGTGAGCACCATCGAAGTTCAGGGCCTCACTCAGCTCGGTGGCCACTCTCCACTTGCCGGGCCCGTGGCGCAAGACGTTCACCACCAGATCTCGCGCGGGCTCAGACTGCTGGAAGACATAGCGGAAGTACCGGTCGTGCGCGGTCAGCGGGCTTCTGCGTTCCGGTATATCGTCGCGCACATGTGCGGCACCGTCGGCACCTGCGACGCTCCCGACCTTCTCATCATTCTCTATCACTCATGCACTCCTACCTCCTATTACAAGATTTCGTGCACGGTGCTTCGTCATTTCAGAAGATAAGGAGAAATGCTCACCCTATGTGGGTATCACCATGGGAATAACCCCGTCTCCGACGTCGACCTACCTCAGCCCTAATACACCCGCACGTTGTGCTTGAGCAGGAAGCGTGGGAGGTGGTCGTCCAGGTTTGAGAGATGTGTGTCGGAGAGCTCAATGACCTTGAAGTTGTATTTGCGGTAAATCTCAAGCTTCTGCTTCTTGCGCTCTTGATATTTGGGGTCGTTCTCCAGGCCCCAGAACTCAATGTAAAGGCTTGAGCTTGGGAGGTAGAAGTCGCAGTAGACCTCTTCCTCCACCGGCAGCCTGCGCTCGTAGGCATGGGGAATGCCGTAGTCGTACAGGGCGTCGTCAATGATCACCTCCGCCCGCGAGCGCACCCAGTGTCCATCCTTGGTGCGGTAGGTTCCCGGGTTCTTTGTCCGGAAGCTTGTAATTCGCGCCTGCATCTTCTCATCTTTTTCGGCTGAATCTGCCTGCGTAATCTCCTCTGTCATTGCCTCCAGAACCGCAACCAGAACTCGATGTTCCAGGATCGATGCTGGCCAGGTGACATAGTGTCCGCCATTCTGCGGGTGCTCGTGTTCCTGCCCACCAAGGGCTTTACCGGACTCGGTAATTGCCCAACCTTTGAGATGTTTGGTAATCCAGCCGATCTCGGCCAGAATGAGAAGAAGCCGCTGGGGCGAAATACCAAATTCCTCAGCAATAGCACTCGAGTATAGATGCCCGTTCGTGCCGCCTGCACGTGGCTCTGGTTTGGGCTTTGAATCTACTCCCAGTGAGTCTCCCAGAGTGTCCGGCCAGACGATGTAGGTATTCCCGTCCTGCAGCTCACGCTTGTCGCCGCCAAGCTCGGTTCCGCGCTCGGTGAGCTCCCACTTGCCGGTGCTGAGGTCCATAAGACCTCGCTCCGCAAGCAGCTTGACGAGATCGTCCCGCTCCATACCAATTTTGGAAGCGAGTCGAGTAGTAGATAACATGCCCATGGCTAACCTCACAGTTGTGACACGATCAAATATGTCTTATTTGAGCCGCATTATAGGGTGCATTCCCGGTTACCTCAACAAAAACACTGCTCTTACGGACTCGCAAAGCAC
>CAZQIK010000315.1:0-3380 GCA_964593085.1 uncultured Spirochaeta sp. | reverse complement strand
AACTGTGTGTCGCTATGGCGTACCTGATCGCGACTAACTCCTTGTTTGTCATTTTGTTTGTGAATGAATGCATATTTTCTCGGCCAGTATATTCATGCATGTTGAGCAGGACAAGACGCAGTGCTTGAAGTTCTGGAACGAAAACGATAACCTCGATAAACCGCACCAATACCTGCTTGTTCAGGTAAGTCGCCTGCTGCAACTGCAGCTGTGTAGACATCGAGCCAGCGGGAAGTCTTGTGAACGCTTGGAACGTGGACAAGCGGGTATTTGGTTTTAAGGTGGAGCCGAGCTTCATCTTTCATACAGGAGAAAGGTACATTATCCAGCGGCGGTAGCTCAACTGTACTGCTGTCAGTTAATGGTGGGCCGCGGTAGCTCAACTGCCTTGCTGCCGCTATACTTGCAATCCGCTATGCTGGAAAGTTCCGTGTTTTCGAGATATGACTATGTGTGAAAAATCTGGTGTGAAAAACAGGGAGGAACTGTGAGAAGGCTTGGTTTTATCGTAGCTGCCAGTTATGCCGGAATTCTATTCCTTGGAGCGTTTGGCGGACTCCAGTCTGCACAGGCATACAACCCTCCAGCGGGCGCTGAAGAGTTGCCTTCGGCGTTTTCTCCTTCGTTCATGGGAGGTGATTCAAAGATTACCTCGTTTCGCGCCATTCATAACTATGCAGTAAATCCGGCCCTCTCGGGATATGCGGACCGGCCGATTCTTGGAGCTGGCTACATCGCCCTGCCCGGGGAGTGGGGAGTAGGACATGTTGGTAGTCTGGGGTTGACAGTGCCAACCACTATAGGCAATTTCTCCGGTTTGGTGCATGGCGGATGGACACCAGATACCGATCTCAACTGGGGTCGATTCGGTCGGGCTCGTTTAGTGTTTGCCCGTGACCTACTGCCAAACTTGTTGGTGGGTTTTGCCACCAACTACATGGCTGGAGATGCGCCGGACGGTAGGTTTCATGTTGGTTTCGGCGGTGATCTTGGTATGCTGCACCGTTTGGGTGATCTCGGACCCTTAGGTGATGTTCGTTGGGGAGCGGTTTTCCGCGGACTTGGCTATCCATATCAACCACATCGGCGTGATGCCGATGGCGACCAGCTTTCACCCCTGCCAGCACCATTTACACCTGCTGCTGGTATCTCGTTTGATGTATATGAAAATGAAAGCATCTTGCTGCGGCTCTCCAACGATATAAGCGCGCCAAGCTTCCAGAACTTCCGCTGGGAATTTGGAGCCGACCTTGGAATTAACGACTACCTACATGTGACAACTGGTTTTACGTTTGATGCCTGGCAAATTGGCCGTGGCGATTCAGATGAGCGGCGCAGTTTCATACCCAGCATCGGGGTAAACCTTAATCTTACCCGCATGCGTGACCCGGACGAGAGTGCGGACGTCTTTGAGGATGGACTAAAGTTTCAGGCTTCCGTCACTCCGCTTGTAGGCGGTGTCTGGGCGACCGGTGTAGGGGTAGAGTACCCGTTTGGTAGTCGGGATCTCAGTCCTCCTGAGATAGTTCTTGGCGAGCCTGAGGACTCCTACATCTCGCCCAACGACTCCGGCGTGCAAGACTATCTCATTTTACCACTGGATATTCGTGACGAGGGCTTCGTGCGCGGATACCGGGTAATTATCCGAAATGAAGACGGCGAGCCGGTTCAGGAAATTGAAAATGTAGATGAACGGCCGGAGCTGGCTGGCGTCGGAGATGTGTTCCGTGAGTTGGTGGCCGAGCGGCGTGATATTCCGGTACCGGATCAAATTCGCTGGGCGGGCCGAACAGCCGATGGAGGGCCTGCACCTGACGGCGAATATACCTATGAGATAGCGGCGTGGGACGACCAAGATAACCGTACTGTTAGTTCGCGGCAAAGCTTTGTTATTGATACCGAGTCTCCCGACCTCAATGTTGGGGGCCCAAGCGGTACCGATCTCATCTTCAATCCGGCGGTACCCGAGGGCGCAAAGCCGGTGCTTCCAATATCGCAAAGCGGTACTGCCGAGGTTTCAATTCGCGCAGAGTTCCGTGATGTTGACGGCAACGTTGTCCGTAGTATGAACTGGGACGGCCGTGAGCCGGATAACTTTACCTGGGACGGGCGTAACGACGCCGGGGATTTGGCCGTCGACGGAGTATATTCGTACAACATTGTGAGTACCGACCGCGCGGGTAATCGCAGTGAAGAATCGATTTCGAATATTATTGTTAATACGCTCGATACCTCGGTCTTTATTACTGCAAGTGAGTACGCTTTCTCACCTAATGGTGACGGCCAGCTGGATACGGTCGAGCTGCGACCGGTCCTCCCCATACTGGAGGGCCTCGTGGAGTGGGAGATTTACATAACAGATACACAAGATGAGGTGGTAAGAACCTGGAGCGGTGCAGGAGAGAGTGATCCTGAGGACATTGTGTGGGGCGGAAGCGATACCGAGGGCAATGTGCGTGACGGAAGTTACCGGGCTCACCTGTGGGCGTTATACGAAAATGGGAACGAGCCGGAGGCAAGGACAGCGAGTTTTCTGCTGGATGCTTCCGCGCCCGAGCTCGCTATAGACCTGGATCCTACGCCCTTTTCTCCTGATGGTGACGGGGTGGAGGATGAGATCTTTATCAAAATTGATGTAGACAACCTCACCTCTATTGAGGATTGGCAGCTGGAAATCATAGACCCGCGGGGTGACAGCTTTCGTGAGTTTGCGGGCTCCTCAGAGCCGCCTGCAACGCTGATCTGGGACGGCATCTCGGATCAAGGCCTGTTAGTTCAGTCGGCCGAAGACTACCCTTTTGAGCTACGGCTCACCGACGAGGTTGGAAATACAGCAGTAGTGGAGGGCAGCATTCCGGTTGATATTCTGGTTGTCAGGGATGGCGATCGACTGAAAATCATGATTCAGAACATCACCTTTGCGCCGAATGTGCCGCAGCTGGCGACCGGCGATGCGCCTGGCGCGTCTCGAAATCCGGTGGTTCTGGACCGCATTGCCGAAATCCTGAACCGCTATGACAATACGGATGTCCTCATTGAGGGCCATGCGGTGAGAATACACTGGGACGACGAGGAGCGTGGCCGCCTTGAAGAGGAACAGGAACTCCAGCCGCTGTCTCTTGCACGTGCAGAGACGGTCCGTAATGAGTTGGTTGCGCGTGGGGTACGTGCGGAACGCCTATCCGTGGCTGGGCGTGGCGGAACCGAGCCCATTGTGCCTCACAGCGACCTGGACAACAGATGGCAGAACCGACGAGTTGAGTTCATTTTACTTGATAGACGAAGGTAACACCGAAAGGTGTTCTACATAACGTACGGGATTTAGGAGTTTTATTGTTGGGGGTGTTGTTGATGAGCTAATCGAGTATACCGAGAAGCAC
>CAZQIK010000314.1:0-3381 GCA_964593085.1 uncultured Spirochaeta sp. | reverse complement strand
GGTCGGTTACGCGTCGACCGCGCGGGCTACATTGATATTTACGGCGTATCTGCGGAAGAATGAGCCGAAGAGCTACCCCTTTCGCGTCGTTCACGAAGCTCAAAACTGGGGCAGTGGCTTCCAGTTGCACGATATACCGCGATGCTTGGGAGCATTCGTGTCTTAATGCCAAACACTGTGCACGATCGTGGAAACCGTGGTTCCCAGGTAACGCGGAAGAACCGACATTTTAGGCAATTGGGATAGGGTCTTTTTGTCATGGCACTCTTCAGCGGAGTTGTTGCTTTACACGCCAAGGCGCTTAGTCTTAGTCTAACGTAGTATGCCAAATAACCACAAGGCAGTCTTGGTTGGGTGCGCCAACGAAACCGCGGGCCGAGCCGAGCACCAGGCCTCGCTTCAAGAACTCGCAAGACTATGTTCGAGTGTCGATATAGAGGCAACTGAACTCGTGTTGGCTCCACTGCGCTCGCCTTCTCCGCGGTATCTTTTGGGAACGGGCAAAGCTGAGGAAATTGCCGAACTGCGTCGTTCACGCAAGCTCGACTACATCGTCTTTGACACGAATCTCAGCCCTTCTCAACAGCGCAACTGGGAACGCCTGGCTGCCTGTCCGGTTATGGATAGACACGAAGTAATTCTTGAAATCTTCCGTCGGCGAGCACGCACACGGCAAGCTCAGCTCCAGGTGGAACATGCCGACCTGCAGTACAAACTGCCGCGCCTCACGCGGGCCTGGACACATCTTTCACGGCAGCGGGGTGGTCGACGAGGCACTCGCGGTGAAGGTGAAAAACAGCTTGAGCTTGACCGACGCTGGATTCTCAACAGAATTAGCCGTGTTAAGCAGGAACTCGCACGTATAGAAAATCGTCAGAGCACGAAACGGAAAAGACGGAGCGAGGGGCGCCTGCCCATTGGCTCAATCGTCGGGTACACGAATGCGGGCAAGTCTTCACTTCTTCGTATCATGACCGGTGCCGAGGTGCTGGTTGCCGACCGGCTATTCTCTACTCTTGATGCGACTACCCGCACCGTACATCCTGAGCAAGGGCCCCGTGTGCTCCTGAGCGACACAGTCGGCTTCATCCGGCATTTACCTCATAGTTTGGTCGATGCCTTCCACTCTACCTTAGAAGAAACGGTGCTGGCAGACTTCCTGATTCATGTGTTGGATATTTCGGTACCGGAATACTTTGAGTGTTTTGAGGCAACCCGTGATACGCTTCGCGAGCTTGGCGTAATTGAAAAGCCGACAATCTTAGTTCTTAACAAGATTGATGCTGTCTCTGCAGAGTTTGAGTTAAGCTCTCGGAGAGCACGGCTGGCTCAGTTACATGCCGGTCCCATCGTGTTATGCTCGGTCGTAGAGGGCAAAGGTATTGAGCAGTTAAGCGCCGAAATCCGGGATGTTGCCTTTGCCAAAGAGGATAGAGAGTCATATATTATCCCTATAGAGCGGTACGATCTAGTAGCCCTACTCCACCGCAGCGCGCGGATCTATCGCGAGGATGTACAAGAAAACGCGTACAGTGTGACTGCCGGTGTGACGTCCCCGATAGCAGAGCAACTTGAGGAGTTCCGCCTCACAGAGTAGACCGTGGTGAGGCGTCCACAGCACTGTGACAAATGCACGCGAGGAGACGGAGATGAAAGAAGAGCTTCTCTACACACATACCTACCTGTCGCCCCTTGGCCCTCTGTACCTTGCCGTCAACAAATTAGGAAAAGTGGTCCGTATTGGATTCACCCCTCTGGCGGTAAGCCTTGCTACATCAACACAAATCCCATACCGCGTTATTGAGAACAAGTACGCCTGCGGCGAGCTCGAGTATCAACTTGACGCGTACTTTCGTGGTGAGCTGCAGAACTTCACGGTGGTGCCAGAGCTCAACGGAACTCCATTTCAGCACAGTGTATGGGCACGCCTCCAGAAGATTTCGTACGGCGAGACCGTGAGTTACGGTGAGATTGCCCAAAAAATTGGGCGCCGGCAGGCTGCGCGAGCGGTAGGTAACGCGGTTGCACATAATCCAGTACCCATTGTTGTACCCTGCCACCGGGTGCTCCACAGTACCGGAGGTATTGGTAGTTATGCCGCTCGGAGTTTACCACATAGTGACGGCTCTACAATGAAACGCCAGCTACTGCAGATTGAGGGGATGGAGATGGAAGGGAACCAGGCATTACTTACGAGCGCACGTGTATCTGCATAAGCTGAACAAAGGCGTGAATGCGCTTGTAAATAGCTACCATTCGTTGTTCGATATCTTCTTCGTCGGCGGCCTCAATCTCCTTCCAATTCAGCAATAGCTCCGGGTTCGTTTTCTTGTGGTCTTCCAGTAATGCCTTTAGATGTTTGGCTATAGTAATGAGGCCGGTTGCTGCCTCGTTAATCATAACTTGCGCCTCGGTGTTTACCTGTTTCAGCCCTTCGCGGACAAGTGTAATTGAGTTTTTGTCGCGCTCTACGACCCTTCCAAGGGCCTTCTTGAGCTTTGCTCCGCGTTCACCATCCTCCGCAAGGGATTCGTCGAACTGCACCGCTTTTTCGGCGGCCTCCATAACCTGGTGAAAACCGTCCGACAGCTGCTGCGAGGTGATATTGCTGGACCATTTCCCGCGAACAAGCAGAAGATCACGCACTACCTCGCGAATATCTTTCTTGAAGTAATCTAAGAGAAAGGCTTTCAGGTAATTGAAAGCAGCAGCATACGTATATCCGGCCAACATCCGCTTGGCATACATTGAGTTTGCCTGTTCGGTATAGTGCTTTGCACGAACAATGCTGGTTGTTCCAAACACCTGCCGACACAGCTGATCTACCTTGAGATTCTTTCTTTCGGTTAGAATCTTTTGCATGGTACCTTCAGTGGAGGTTTTCAATGCGTTCAGATGGGCCTCAACGATTTTCTCATTTGGAATACGTACCATAGGTTTCCAGTATGGATCTTTTTCGACATGCTGAATAATCATAGGAAACAGCTCAGATTCTTGCATTTCCTTGATGGCTTGCATCACCTTTTTCAAGGCTGGACGGGAAATAACCTCAACACCGCGGTACAGCTGCAGCACATCAAGCACCTTGTCCCAGTCTGCAGTTGTATCAAGCGGCATGGCGACCTCAAGAAAGTCTTTAAGATCATCCATGATGTACTCTGCACTAATAGGTTCAAACTTAGGCTTTGCAGCTTGATCCCCCTCCATGAGAGACGAGTCGAATTTTTTCAAGACCATGTAGTAATCGTACTGAACAAACTGCAACAACAAGAGGAGCTGGTTGTAGAGTCCGTTGATCTCTTTCACTTTCTTGGAGTCAAAGGAGCCAAAGAAACTGATCATGGTTTGTCTCAGTTCCTCGGCCAAGACCTTGGTGTCGGT
>CAZQIK010000313.1:0-3383 GCA_964593085.1 uncultured Spirochaeta sp. | reverse complement strand
GTGAAAATGATCGTGGCGGAATCATCGAGCTTGAAGCGTCGATTCATATTTCTAACGTTTCGCTGCTTACCAAGAACGGTGCTGCGACAAGGATTGGATACAAGTTTGAAGACGGCAAGAAGGTTCGCGTCGCCAAGAAGACCGGAGAGGTGATCTAATATGGCTGCAACTGTAGCTTCATATGTGCCGGTGCTGCGCCGGAAGTATAATGAGTCGTTAAAGAAGGAACTGGCTGAGGAGTTCGGATACAGGAGCTCCATGCAAACTCCCGCTATTGATAAAATTGTGTTGAGTATGGGTGTCGGCGAGGCTATTCAGAACAAAAAGCTGCTGGATTCTGCGGTGGAAGAGCTTTCACTCATTGCGGGGCAGCGCGCGGTTAAGACGAAGGCAAAAAAGTCGATTGCGAACTTTAAGCTTCGTGAAGGTATGGAGATTGGAACGAAGGTAACCCTAAGGGGAGACCGAATGTACGACTTCCTAGGCCGTCTCATTGACGTAGCGCTACCGCGAGTCAAAGACTTCCGAGGGATAAATCCAAATGCGTTTGACGGTCATGGAAACTACTCGCTAGGTATTAGCGAGCAGATCATCTTTCCGGAAATCGACTACGATAAAATTGATAGAATTAGCGGGCTTAATGTTGCGATAATCACCACGGCCGAGAACGATCAAGAGGCCCGACGGCTTCTAGAAAAGCTCGGCATGCCGTTCCGGAAGTAAGGCAAGAGAGGAGAAGCGAGGGTTTCATGGCAAAGAAATCAATGATTGTTAAGGCACAACGCGAGCCTAAATTTTCCACGAGAAAAGTGAACCGGTGTCGCGTGTGCGGCCGGCCAAGAGGTTATATGCGGAAGTTTGAAATGTGTAGGGTTTGTTTCCGAAAGCTGGCGAGCGAAGGAATGATTCCCGGAGTTACAAAGTCGAGCTGGTAGGAGGGCACGGATGAGCGTTTCAGATCCAATCGCCGATATGCTGACCAAAATCCGTAACGCCGGCATGGCGCGGTTTGAAAAGGTTGACATCCCGACCTCGAAACTGAAGCTTGAGATTGTGAAAATCTTGAAAAACGAAGGTTATATCAAGAACTTCAAGAAGATTGGACAGGATGATCAAGACCTGATCAGAGTCTTCTTAAAGTACGACGAGCGGAAAGCTCCGATTATTCACGGTCTTGAGAAAATTTCGAAGCCGGGACGTAGAGTGTATTCGGGTTATAAAAGAATGCCCCGTGTATTTAACGGGTACGGCACCGTCATTGTTTCGACGTCGACCGGGGTAACAACCGGGCGGAAAGCGAGCGAAAAGAAAGTTGGTGGCGAGTTAATTTGCTCGGTGTGGTAAGGGGAGCTGTATGTCACGAATAGGTAAATTACCGATACAGGTTCCTAGTGCCGTAAAGGTCACGGTCTCTGAGACTGAAATCTCGGTACAGGGGCCTAAGGGTACGCTTACGCAGCGGTATCAGCCGGAGGTAACAATCCGGCCAGAAGGTGATGCGTACTACGTTGTTCGTAATAACGAATCAAAGCGCGCGCGTGCTATGCACGGGCTGTATCGTCAGTTGTTGTTTAACATGGTGAAAGGAGTCAGTGACGGCTTTACGCGTGAGCTTGTGATTACCGGTGTAGGTTATCGCGCCGAGGTCCAGGGGAAGGCTCTCATGCTCAACTTAGGATACTCGAATCCTATTGAGTATGCGATTCCTGATGGAATTACGATCACCTGTGAAGCGCCCACAAAGGTGGCCATTTCCGGCATAGACATACAACAGGTTGGGCAGTGTGCTGCTGAAATTCGGTCGTTGCGACCGCCGGAGCCATATAAGGGCAAGGGTGTCAAGTACGCCAATGAAACCGTACGTCGTAAGGTCGGTAAGTCCGGCGTTAAGTAAGGCAAGGTGACGCAATGAAAAGAGTAATTGACAAAACGAATAGGCGAAAGCGTAGGAAGATGCGCGTTCGACGAAAGATAAATGGTACCGCGGATCGTCCGCGGCTCAGCGTATTTAAGAGTAATCGATACTTATATGTCCAAGTTGTGGACGATGTAAGTGGCAATACGTTGACCTCAATTAACACTGCTTTCGGCGAGCTAAAGGGTTTGCGGGTTAAGGTTGAGGATGGTGTTAAGCTCGGCGAAGAGTTGGGCAAACGACTAAAGGAACAGAAGATCGAGAAGGCGGTCTTTGACCGCAACGGCTATCTGTATCATGGTGTCGTCAAGGCAGTAGCTGACGGTACCCGCAAAGCTGGCATTGAGATTTAGGGGGCAGTAGTGGATCAGGGGAATGACAAAGAGTTTACCGAAAAGCTAATCAAGCTTAATCGTGTAGCCAAAGTCGTGAAGGGCGGTAGACGCTTTTCTTTTTCGGCCCTCGTAGTTGTCGGCGATAAAAACGGACGCGTTGGTTATGGATATGGAAAAGCTAATGATGTTGCTGAGGCTATTCGTAAGGGTGTCGACAAGGCAAAGAAGAATGTAATTCACGTTCCAATGAAAAAGAGTACGATTCCTCACGAGATCCATGGGTGCTTTAAAAGCGCAGAAGTTTTGTTAAAACCTGCGGCTCCCGGTACCGGTATTATTGCCGGAGGTCCAGTCAGGGCTATTATGGAAGTAGGTGGTATCAACGACATTCTGGCAAAGTCACTTGGTTCCGGTAATCCGGTCAATATCGTGAAAGCCGTATTTGAAGGGCTTGAGAACCTGATGGACGCTCGTACCGTGGCTTATAATCGCGGCAAGACTGTGAAGGAAATGTGGGGATAATCACATGGCTAAGAAAGTAAAGATCACGCTTGTCCGGAGTCCTATTGGACGGCGGCCGTCGCATCGTGCCACGGTGCGTTCACTTGGTTTGCGCAAGATAGGCCAAACTGTTGAGAAAGAAGTGAACCCAGCGATAATGGGAATGGTGCAGACGGTTTCGTACATGGTCTCGGCCGAGGAGGTTGAGTAAGTATGGAAGAGTTAAGAGCGCCTAAGGGTGCAACAAGGAATCGTAAGATTCTTGGGCGTGGGCCTGGAAGTGGGAAAGGAAAAACCAGCGGCAAGGGTCATAACGGGCAGAATGCTCGTTCCGGTGGTGGCGTCCGACCTGGTTTCGAAGGTGGGCAAATGCCGTTGTATCGGCGTGTCGCGCGCCGAGGGGTTTCCAACTATCCGTTCAAAGTTGAGTACGAGGTGCTCAACGTGGGTCGTCTCGAGACGGCATTCGATAACGGCGAGGTAGTGAACATTCAAGTTTTGCGCGAACGCCGTCTGGTAAGCCGAAACGCCGTCCGTGTGAAAGTACTCGGCCAGGGAGAACTAACCAAAAAGTTGAGTGTGCGCGGTGTAAACGTATCAAAAAGCGCTGGTGAAAAAATTACAGCGGCAGG
>CAZQIK010000312.1:0-3400 GCA_964593085.1 uncultured Spirochaeta sp. | reverse complement strand
TGGATCTATGTCTACGCCTTCAACGAAAAAGCGGTCAATTTTGACGAAGTCGGGATGAGCGTGGTATAGCAGCCGTAAGCCAGCATACCCCGAACCAAAGTCGTCTAGCGCAATTCGATAGCTCTTCCGCCGGCATTCATTGATGTTCTGGACCACTGCTGAGTAGTTTCCGAATTTCTGGTGCTCGGTTATCTCAAAGCAGATAAGCGCCGGGTCCTGTTCTTCGAGAAACCCCACATCGGCCGTTCCGTCTTTTGTTATACTGTCAAGCATCCGTCCGTCAAGATTATAAAACAAGCGTGAATAATCGCCGTGGCCCCATTCAATAAAAGTGTCCACCGCCTTCTTGCGGAGTAGTCGATCGAACTCGGTAAGAGAGCCGTCTGCAAAAGCGGTATCAAAGAGCTCGGGTATCTCCTGGAATCCGAGCGCATCCCACCCTCGTACCAACGCTTCAAAGCCATAGGTTTCTCCGGTGTTTATGCTCACAATCGGCTGATACGCGTAGTAGAGCCGGTGCGCAATGTCTTGCCAGTCGTGACTCATAGTTGTCCTCCGAATATAATGTCTATTCGCGGTGTTAGAATTTTGTGAGCTCGCTCCAGGCGTGCTGAAGCTCATCAATAACTAACACAGCATTCCTAAGCTACTGAATAAGTTAGTGGAGCTCTATCATACCAACACGATGTGAGGTAATAAGGCAATGGAAGATGAGCATGCGGAGTCTTCGCGGCCACTTAAGAATACCACCGATGGCGAGACTCTGCCCGAAGGACCTATTTATTCCCTTACGGTCGGACCGGTCCGCGGCCAGTCGATAGCTGAGATAGCTCGCGATCACGCCTATGTAAAACAGGATGCGCGCGCTGTGGAGGTTGCAGACGCACTGCGAAGTAACGACTCGATCATGGCGCTTGGGGTAGTGGACGATGATGACGTCGTTGTTGGCTTGGTTGTAAAAGACGAGTTTTTCAACTTGATGGTGAGGCCATACGCGCGCGAAGTATTCAAGAACCGCGAAGTAAAGGACCTCATGTCCGACTGTATTTCCTTTCGCTTTGACGAAAACATCTACGCAATTGCGGAAAAAGTGGAGCATCAGCTTTCCAGAGTCATAACGACCTACTACGTACTTCATAATGATCAGAACCACTTCGTGGCTACCTTTTCAACGCTCGATGTACTTATGTATCTTTCAAGAATGACCCAGAACGATATTGCTTTCGCCCGTCGTTTACAATCGCGGATCGTTCGCGAACGCGATATAAGGGCTGGACATAGCTTTGAGTTTGCCGCATCGTCACGAGCCGCCAAGGGAGTTGGCGGCGACTTCTATGAGCTCAAAAATTGGGATGATGGGAAATGGGTGCTTGCTTTTTGTGATGTTTCCGGTAAGGGGGTTGCCGCAGCCATTATTAGTTCGGCGATCTGGGGAATGATGAGTGTGTTTGACTTTTCGCTTGGCACCAAGACTTTCGTTGGACGCCTCAACGAATATGTAGCTCAGACCTTTGAGTCGGAAAAGTTCGTAACAGGCATTTTTCTCGAGTACGATGAAAGAAAGAACCATTTGTCAATCTGCGACATGGGGCATTCTCATATATATCTGTTTCGCGACGGACAGTTGGCACGGCTCAAAAGTTCCGCCGCAAACATGCCGATTGGAGTGACAGAGGAACCACCAATCAGGGTTGACGCACTTACGCCAAGAGAAAACGATATCTTACTGATATTTACGGATGGCTTGACCGAACAAGTGAATGACGAGGGCGATGAGTTTCCTTTCCGTTCGGTTATTGAGGTGTTGAAGTCGAGTCCTCAAGGACCGGTAGAGCTTCTAAGCGAGAGATTACTGGTCAGCTTCAACAAGTTTCGCGGCAAACTCCATCTCGGCGATGACGTTACCTTTGCCTTTATGCGGTTTGCGAAACAAGAGCTTTCCATGTAAGCAGTGTAGTCCACCCGGCTACGCCCGAAATGCTAAAAGACTCGTTTCACGGCGACCGCGTTGCGTGGGTCGTTGAACACCACCCCCGCGTTCCAGAACTCCACCGCAGCAGATAACGCATTTCCGCCGTCGGTTTCAACACTGTCCGAGGTTCGAAACGAGAGGTACTCCATCATTTTCTCAAAATCATTGTTCCGGTAACACTCAATCTTTCCTCGGTAAAACTGGTTCCAACGTTCAAGATCTTGAAAACCTGATCCTTCGTCCTCGACGATGAGCCGTGCATCGCTTGTGCTAAATTTGAACCAGATCTTGGTAGCTTTCGATTTATCATTTTTATTTCCGTGCCGTACAGCGTTCTTAATAAGCTCCGAGATTTGCTGCTCTAGAATGTTGAACTCCGGTATTCGAGCAGGAGCTTTATTGACAATGAGGCTACTTAGCCGTCGAACTTGAGATAGATCGATATAGAACTCTTTGTGAAACATCCCAGTTTTATCGAAGAGTGGGTGCGCGCTATCAACCAGTATTCTGCGGATCTCTGTATCGCCGGGACTCCGGCTGTCGGTAGCCGTGCGTGAAAGCTCGGCCACTGCACTATCCCGGGTCTCGGGAGATAATAGGTACGACTCTAAGCGAGTAAGCGTAATTACGCGGGCTACTGCCCCTGTTGCGTTTATAAAGCGAACCTGTAAATCCCGCTTTTTGCATGTCGTGTAGATGAAGAGAAGAACCCCCACGCCGCTCGAGTCGACGTACGATAGCCGACCAAGGTCGAGGATAAAGTGTTTCTCACCCTTGCCCAACAGCCTTACCATTAACTCCTTTAAAGTTCCTGAGCTGTACATGTCCATTTCTCCGACTGGGGTGATAAGTACTACTCCATCTATAGTTTCCGTAGCTAATTCCATTTATGCTGCTCCTAAAACTGTTCGTTCTCTAAGTGAGTTTAACTCTTACCAACGTTCAGAAATTCACGTGCTTCTTCAACCGACTCGGTAATTGGAAGATAGCCTAGCAGGCTTGTCAATTCAATTACACGCCGAACCGGACCCTGTAGCCCGGCGAAGAATATATCTGCCTTGCGACGTTTGGATTGTGCAAACGTAAAGAGCAAGATACCCACTCCACTTGAGTCGATATAGCTGACTTGTGAAAGATCTATGATTAGCGCTCCGTATTTGGCATCAAACGCCTCCAAAACCTTAACTTTGAGTCGGTCGGCGCTGTACAGATCAAGTTCTCCATTGGGCGATATGCACATCCCATCTTGCCCAACATTTTTTGTCTCTATTTCCATTGGTTCCCCTTTTAGAACGATATCGAGAGTACGTTATGTTGATGTTAGGATTGCAAAGAATTTGATCAGAGTTCGGTTAGCGGTCGTCCCGCACTCACACAAACGCACCCCTATTAGTGTAAACTTGGCGAATGAGAACGCGGCGTGTTTTA
>CAZQIK010000311.1:0-3405 GCA_964593085.1 uncultured Spirochaeta sp. | reverse complement strand
GCTCAACAAACACCTGATGCAACCACTGCCCATACTGCACATAGAACGGCTGGTCGAGACCAAGCCGAGCTCGAGCAGTATCCATCATCTCTTCAGAGTAGATGTTATCATCCTGCCTGAACTCGCCAAGGGTGAACATTTGAGAGCGGACGTAGTTGTCGACAATATCCCCAGGAGTTAATTCCATGAGTGCAAAGACTGCCAAGCCAAGGACGAACATGAGAATGACCATAGAAACAAAGCGACCAAAAATGAAGGCAGCAAGTGGATGGCGACCCCGAGCCTTAAACACAAGAGCTAGTAGCGGCTCCCAGATGCGACGTAAAATGAGCTGCATAAGGTGCCCGCTACTCCAGGAACAGACGCTCGGACCTCAGACCGTCCAAGGTGTCATAGCGCACATTCTGCCAGCGATCTCGTACCGCCAGAAAAGACCATGGGTGAACAATGTACATGACCGGGAGCTGCGCAAGTAAAATGCTTTGAAACTCATCATAGATTGTCTTGGCTTCTTGCTGATCAAGAGTAAAGCGGCCCTCATTGTAGAGATAGTCTATGCGCGCTTCCCATTCGGTGGCCGGTGAGTCTTGCAGCGGATTCCACAAATGAAAATTGCCGCCCGACTGCCATACATTGCTACCACCAGATGGCCAGTAATTGGCACCAAGTGAGACGGTCACAACCTCCCAGTCATAGGTGTTGGTTAGCATCTCTACCACTCGTTGGAAATCTATAGGCCGCACGCGTGCACGAACCCCAATTTCGGACAGTTCGTCTGCAAAGATTTGTGCAATATCAATGCCGATGTTGTTCTCGGCTCCAAGGTTGATCGTGAAATCAATAGCGTTACCCTCGGCGTCACGCATAGTACCTTCAGCGTCGCGGCTCATACCTATACTTTCAAGCAGCTCTACCGCCTGATCTGGGTTAAAGGTGTATTCCAGCTGTATATCCTCGTCGAACATTGGGTTAGCCCTGGCAAAGAAATGGTGCGCAGGCTCGGCCAGGCCACGATACACCTGCCGCGCAATGCGCTCCCGGTTGAGCATAGAACTCATTGCCTGGCGGAACTCGGTTTGACTAAACCAGGAGTACTTCAGCGGATCCAGCGTATCCGGATTCTGGTTGAACGTGAAGAAGGCTGAGCCAAGAGCAGCCCCACCGTTATAGACAGTGTAGTCGGGGTCAGACTCTACGAGTAGCGAATCAAGATCCTCCGGCCGCGCTGAGTAACTATCCCGACTCCCGTCACGAAACATGAGAAACTCGCTATTCTTATCTGGAACTATTCGGTACTCAACCCGCTCCATGTACGGCAAACTGGTCCCGGCTTCGTCGGTTTTCCAGTACTGGGGGTTACGCTGCAAAACAACGCGTACACCGGGGTCGTACTCCACTATGTGATACTCACCCACCGCAGGGATAGTACGCACGGGTGTATCTACACTGAAGAGATCAAGCACGCCCTCTGAACCGTTTTGTTCCTTTGCCGGTTGAAAAATATAGCGCGGTCCAAACTGCATGTTAGTAGAAAGAATGGGGTTTGAAACGATACGGGGGTAGATAAACGCAAAACTCCGATCATCTATTTTTTCAATCTCTATTCGAGCAGCGCTCCCGTCCGGCATATCAATGAACTGGCCGGAGTAACCCGGTAGTTGCAGCGAACGGTCACCGTCAATCTCGTTGTACCAATACACAACGTCGTCCGATGTCACTTCAACCCAGGTATCCGGACTGCTGTCAGGAGTCGTCCAGTAGAGCTCATCACGCAACGTGTAGACCACGCGCAGGCTGTCGTTTGCCTCGTCCGCCTCAACTTCAAAACTGGCCAACCCGGGCATGAACTCACGCGTGTAGGGGTCATAGTCGGCAAGAAAGTCATAGAGCGGGTCAATGACGGTGCGGCTGTCAGCGTCACGCGCAGTCAATGTGTTAAAGGTGCGCGGGTCGTTGTTTATGCTCGATGTCCAGATACCTCCGACCTGCCCAGTACGAAACGGCTCTCCACCCCCCGGGCGAGAAACCGTTCGCTCCAGTATTGTTTCACGGCTGTCTATGCTACCGGCCGCTATATCGCCAGCATCTATTTCCTCGCCAGCTCCGCAAGCGCTAAACACTAACGCTGCGATCAGTATCACCGGCACTATGACAAAATGGAGGGACCACGTTCTCTTAGGTCTTTTCACCAGTATCTCCTTGCGGGTTGCACTTACCGAAAGATACCAAAAAAAACGGAAAAGCCAAAGCTTGGAAAGACAGGGGGAGGCAAAGTTCTATGGTTTACGGTCTGTCTCAGCTTGGTCCAGAGCCGATGGAACCCGTACATGCAAATATTGCGCAAGCGCTCGGAAAGCTTGCCTCACCCGAGAACTTCTGAATGCCGGAAATACATCGGCCGCACGCGCTACGGCAAAGTATATGTTCTGAGCTTCATGCAGATCTAGTTTGAGTTCAAGCCCCTGTACTACCTCAAACACATCTACCAGGTTTTCAAGTATCTCGACCGAGGCTTCTTGATCCCGAACGCTTCGCATAATCGTGCCAATGCGGTTCCCAATTTCAAACCGAAGATCCTCACCGGTCGGCTCAAACGGCCAACGGCGAAACTCTTCAACCGCGTTTCGCAAGGCGCCGATATCAATCAGTCCATCTCCTTGGAAGACTGAACGCAGATCGGTGTTCAGTATATACTCCACCGGCGCAGCTAATGCATCTGGGATCGGCATTTCAAGGTCTTGCAGCGCGCGTAGAATAGAGTAGTTGGCATCAAAAACCCGCCTGTAGTTGATTTCAACTTCACGATACGTAAGGTCAAGCAAACTCCGTAACACCCGTCGTTGCTCTTCCTTAAACAGGTTCCAGAGGAGATAACTCTGTCTACCAAATGCCCTGTCGAGCATGATAATTGCACTTGGAATGTTGTTCTCTAAAAAACTGGCCTGCACGGCGTCCAGTGTACGTTGGAACTTAGGCTTCTCATCGACACGCTTAACCCCACCAATAACGTTATGGTCGCCAAGATGCAGAACCGCAAACATCACCTCGGCTTCATCATGGGTAATATCCGAGCGTAACAACAGTGTGCCCGAAGCAAAGCGGTACTTTCCGGCAGTATGCCGACTAAAATCGCTGCGACGAACATGAAAGTACGAGAGACGAAACTCGCTCTCCTCAGTTTCATGAAACAATGAACTCACGGCGTAGTGCCCGGCAACACGGTCCAAGGTGACCACCGCTCCTGCGACGTAGCGCTGGTAAACCTTATCACCATGACCAAAGGCCCGAATGTTGCTTGGTGCTTCTTTCAGCTTGGTGCGGAACAAACGTTCCAAATCCTTGTCGGCTAGAGTTTTTGCCAACTGCATTGCGCGTGCCGCATACTGTAGGATCTGAACAGTCTCG
>CAZQIK010000310.1:0-3414 GCA_964593085.1 uncultured Spirochaeta sp. | reverse complement strand
GACCACCGAGATCTACACTCTTTCCCTACACGACGCTCTTCCGATCTATCGTGTGTAGAAGTTTGTCCTCACCGGTTTCAAGCAACAGCCGCGAACGCAGCGGGGCCCAGACACAGAACGCGGCACGACGCGTATCCGCGCTGTACTCCGCCCCAACAAACGGCGGCAGCAGATGTCCCGGTTCCGGGAGGCTTGGCGCCGGAATCCCCCACGTGCCGCCGGTTGCCTCCGGCCGCTCAGTCACTTTCGGCCTCCAATATCTGTTGAATGCCAGCGATCGGTATTCCAATCCAATCGGGGCGATTATTCAGCTCATAGCCTACCTCGTAGACCGCTTTCTCCAGCAGAAATACCTCGAGCAGCAAGCGCGAATCCTCTTCACTTGTTGGAAGAAGCCCACTATCCTGAATCAATTGGTAATACCCCTCGAGAAAAGCGCCAGCGGCCGCGCGGTACCACGGCTCCACCCACGGCTCCAGTGACTCAAGATCATGCTCACGGAGTTCAGCATACTCGAGAAAGCGCGAGTACACTGCGTAGTGCAGCGAGCGTAAAAGTCCCGCTACGTCTCTCAGCGGACTGTAGCGCAGACGTCGTTCACTTGTTGCCCGAGCTGGCTCACCCTCAAAGTCGATAATGGTGAAGTCGCGTCCCGAAAACAAGACTTGCCCCAGATGATAGTCGCCATGAATCCGAATCTTGCGCGCGTTAATGCGATGATCCTTGATGCGTGCAAAGGCGGCAATAATCTCGTCCTCACTCGCGTTCATAGCCTCGATCTGCTCCTTGGGTGAGTCGTCTTTACGAGCTTTGTTCACTTGTGTCATAACGCGCCGAAAGAGGCTTCTCATAGACTGAAAAACCGACCGTTGATAGAGCAGCGAGAAGTTCTCCACGGCAAAATCTGGATTGCTGTTGGTTACCGCAAGCGCCTTGTGTAGCTCTGCGGTGCGACGCCCAAGAAGTCGCATCATCTCGAGAAAGAATCGGTCCATCTTGCCTGCAAACTCCTCGGGCAAGTCATCAATGTGGGGACCTATTACCGCTGGCGCCAAACGTGGCGGCTTAATCCCCTCAGCAGCCGAGGTCAACACGCTCTCAAAGTAACGATCGACGGCACCCACAGTGAACTGAAAGGCCTCGCCCTCGTTTCCAACGTAATCAACCAACAGCCCTAAGGAAGAAACCGCTCCATTGGCATCAAGGTATTCAAGATTACCAAGATACGCGGGCGTTCCCACCTCGGACTTGGTCTCCGAAAGATGTCTGAGCACTTCGATCTCAGGGTTCACGCCTTCCTCAAGCTTGCGGTACATTTTGAAGAAGCACGCATCGCGGTATAAAATTGAGGTGTTTGTTTGTTCAGCACGCAGTACGCGTGACTGGTATGGTTTTTCCATCTCTTGCAAGACGGAACGTGCTGCGCGCCCAGCCATACCAACAAGCTGCCCAGCCTTACCTTTCACCTTGCGCTTTTTCATCATCACTTCAAAAAGTTGTTCTCGGAGTTCTTCATTGTAAATGCCGTCATAGATGATTCCATCCTCACCGTCATAGCTCACCCTCAGGAGTACCGCATCAGGATGGTCGGCGCAAATATTGTCATATTCGGCTCCGGTAGCAATACCTACCGGCACACAGTACTGGTCAAGTTTGTCGTCGGCAAACTGCACCTGAACTACCAGCAGCCAGACTCTCTCGGAGGTATCTCCAAAAGGAAAGCGGTCGGCAATGGATATATCCTTGATCTTGCGTGCCTTGTCCCGAAACCAGCGAGCAGAGCGCATGTAAGCTCCAAAAGTTTCACTTCCCAGAAGGCGGCCAAGCTTGGCGGAATAGGTGGACCAGTCACGCACACCTACACTCGGCAGATCTTTCACCTCGGCCGTTCCAACAGATTGTGACTCACTTGGAGGCAGAAGTCGGAACCACAAGAAGTCGTGACCGGCAACCATGACCATATACGGCGTTTCGCGCACCCGTGGAAATTCGTTCCGGCTAAAGATTTCCTCGGGAGTCCACCCCTGGTAATCCTGATCGGCCAGCTCAATCTCCACCGTCTGGGCAAAGCGCGAGAAGTTGACAACTACAAGCAGATGCTCGTCCTCATAACGGCGCAGAAAGGTAAGCACATGAATGTTAGAGGACGGAATGAAGCTGATGTCGCCGCGGCTAAATGCGCGGAAGCGCTTTCGGGTAGCAATGATTCGTTTCATCCACCACAGCAGTGACGCGGTGTTTGCCTGCTGTGTCTCTACATTGACCGCCTCGTAGTGATACTCAGGATCAATGATCACCGGAAGATAGAGCCTTTGCGGATTGGTATGAGAGAAACCGGCGTTTTTGTCGGAGCTCCACTGCATAGGTGTCCGCACCCCATCACGATCACCCAAGTACACATTGTCACCCATACCAATTTCGTCGCCATAGTACAGAATAGGACTTCCCGGCAAGCTAAATAGAAGACTGTTCATGAGCTCAATCTTTCGTCGATGGTTGTCGAGCAAGGGCGCCAAGCGCCGCCGTATTCCAAGGTTTATGCGTTGGCGAGGATCCCCGGCATAAACTTGGTACATATAGTCCCGCTCTTCATCGGTCACCATTTCAAGCGTTAGCTCGTCATGATTGCGGAGAAAAATTCCCCATTGCGCGCTTGGCGGAATTGCTGGTGTCTGTTCCAAAATGTCGATGACCGGAAACCGATCCTCCATTTTAAGAGCCATGAAGAGCCGTGGCATGAGCGGGAAATGGAATGCCATGTTGCATTCATCATTATCACCGAAATAGTTCACTGCGTCCTCGGGCCACTGATTTGCCTCTGCCAGCAACATGCAGTCGGGGAAGTTCTTGTCTACATGGGTACGGAGATCCCGCAAGAAGTCGTGAGTTTCCTGCAAGTTCTCGCAGTTGGTGTCCTCGCGCTCAAAAAGGTACGGTACGGCGTCAAGCCGCAACCCGTCGACACCCATCTCAAGCCAGAAGTCGAGTACCTTAAACACCTCGGCCTGCACGTCGGGGTTGTCAAAATTCAAATCCGGCTGGTGCGAATAAAAGCGGTGCCAGTAGTAGGCGCCTGCAACCGAGTCCCAACTCCAGTTGGATGTCTCAAAGTCTTTAAAGATAATGCGCGCGTCTTCGTACTTCTGCGGTGACTCACTCCACACATAATAGTTACGCCATTTGCTCCCAGGTTTCGCATTTCGGGCGCGTTCGAACCATGGATGCTGGTTGGAGGTATGGTTAATGACCAGCTCAGTGATGACCCGCATCCCGCGCGCATGAGCCTCACGCAAGAAGCGTTTGAAGTCTCGCAGTGTTCCATAGGCTTCATGAATACCGGTGTAGCCAGCAATATCGTATCCGTCATCACGCCACGGAGACGGATAGAAAGGCAAAACCCACACCGCCGTTACA
>CAZQIK010000309.1:0-3427 GCA_964593085.1 uncultured Spirochaeta sp. | reverse complement strand
GCGGGCTGCAAAACACGCGCCGCTGGTTTTCCTGGAAAAGGTCAAGCTTTTGGTGAGCGTTCGCCGGTACCGCAAGGAAGGCCGCCTCGACTATATGAAGAAAGTGGTTCAGATAACGGCTCACCGGATGCTCCACGGCGAAATAACGGACGATCGCTTTTCGTACCAATTTGGAGATTTTGAAAACGTAGATGAAAGTGAGCTACGCAGCGTCGAGAGACAGATCAACAAGCTGGACCGAGCTGTAATGAAGTTCAAAAAGCGCAACCTTTCCCCGATTGCGCGCGGTGATGAGCCCGAACTGGTTACCAAGGCCAAAAATCAGATCCGAGAGGTCAACGAAATAGTACTCAATCTGTTCGATGGCAAAAGCCGCTAATGGTCAAGCACAGAATCCACCGGTTCTACACAGTTCTTTAAACCACAATGCGCTTGTTTTGGGAACACGGCGCTGCGTTGGATAATCGACGTAGTAGAGACCGAACCGTTTGGAAAGGCCGTAGGCCCACTCGAAGTTGTCGAGCAGGCTCCAGACGAAGTACCCCTTGACGTTGGCGCCTGAGTCCATCGCACGCCGTAGGGCTTTTAGATAGCCTTCGAGGTAACGAATGCGATTATCGTCTTGCACGAGGGTCTCGCTGTACGGGTCCGCAAACGCGGCGCCGTTCTCGGTAACGATCATTACCGGGTTATCATAGGTCTTGCTGATCCAGGTGAGCATGTCATAGAAACCCTCAGGGTAAATCTCCCAGTTCAGATCGGTAAATAGCGCGTCGGCGTTGGATGGCGGCATCAACCGAAACCCGAGGAATGGGAACAATCTTCGCTGTGCAATATAACGCGAGTAATGGTTCACACCAACAAAGTCGAAAGGCGCCGACATCGTGTCGAAATCGCCCGGGCGTATTGACCGGTTAAGCAACCGAACTAGAGCCGAGAGGCCAACCGGATAATGTCCAAACATGATCGGATCCATGCACAAACGGTTGAGCGCATGGTTTATCCAGGACGCAACGCGGGTATCCTGTCTACGCATTGGATAGACCGGGGAGAAAGCGTTCGCAATGCCAATCTTTCCGGATGGCGCCAGTTGCCGAAGCGTACCGACTGCAAGCCCATGTGCCAGCAACAAATTGTGAAGTGCCCTTGCCGCCCGCACCGGGTTCCGGACCCCGGGAGCGTGAACGCCCGTAAGGTATCCAGCCCCAACAACCGAGAGCGGCTCATTGATCGTGATCCAATGGGCAACCCGATCTCCAATTCGCTGCGCAACCGCAGCAACGTACTCGACAAACGGGTCGAGTATCGAGCGACTGCTCCAACCGCCGATCTCTTGCAATGCTTGGGGGAGGTCCCAGTGGTAGAGCGTTACCATTGGTTCGATACCAAGCAAGCAGAGCCGGTCGACGATTCGGTCGTAAACATCGAGTCCCCGTGGGTTTACTGTACCATACCCCTGCGGGAAGACGCGGGGCCAGCTTATAGAAAAACGGTAAGAGCGACACCCAAGATCACGCACAAGCTCCAGGTCTTCATACCAGCGTGAATAGTGGTCAGCGGCCTGCTCGGCGCTGCTTCCGTCCATAACCGCACCGCGTCGACGCGAGAACACGTCCCAGACAGATAGCCCCTTCCCGTCGCGGTCCCACGCTCCTTCGATCTGAAATGCCGATGTGCTGACTCCCCACAGAAACTCCGGAGGGAAGGTGACGTCTTCCATTGCTTCAAGCTACGTCCGTCCGCGTTGATGGTCAAGCACGATAGTCTAAGGGCATTGTCATGCGATATCGTAATGTGATGTTATCGTTACCTGATTGGCGTGCTCTCATCATTGCGCATAAATTCTGCTGTCCGTCGCAACGCAATTTCCCTACTATTAGGTAATGAACAGTTCCATAGTGGCGGCGATACTCGCGGTGATCGGCTACTCGCTTCTGAATGTAGGGCAGGCGAGCCAAAAGATCGGCCTGTCAATTCGCCAGATACATCATGTACGTGGTTCGTTAATCTGGACCATTGCTACGATCGGCACCCTCTTTTCCTTTCCACTGGTGTTCGTCGCGATTTCAATTGGCTCTCTGGCTGTAGTGGGCGCAATGGCTGGGACCGGACTCATATCACTGACGATTTTTAGTGGCTTCGTTCTTAAAGAGCACATCCGGCCGATTACTGTGACTGCCATCTTGGCTGTAGCCTGCGCCGCCGCTGTGATTGCAGTATTCGAAGACGAGCAAGCATCGTCCGTGCGGCTCATGTGGCTTTACGTGCTCTTGGTCGGCGGGGTTGGTGGCTACAGCATTGGTATCCTGACTGTTTCATCGGCAAGAGGCGTCCTTATTGGTGGTCTCTCCGGGTTCCTGGGGGCCTATTCGCAAATCTTTCAGCGGCTCGGCACTACAGATATCAGTCTTGCTTCCGGCGTGTCAGCGTTCCTTTTGCACGTGGTGTCCAACCCGGTAACCTTGATCTGGGTTGGGCTTTCGTTGGTCTCGATGGTAACGATCCAATTCGCTTACCGCCACGCAGCAGCAATCCGGATTGTACCGGTTTTCACCGCTAACTTCATTTTGGTTCCAGTAATCGGCGCGGTGGTGGTATTCGGCGAGCAGCTACACAACGCCCAGTGGATTGCCGTGGTAATCATGGTTGGCGGATCGGTTGTGCTTAGCCGTCCTGCGGGCACGCAATCTCACAAGCGCCAGACACGCTCCTTGCACTAATACCATAATTGACATTTCGATTTTCACATGCAATAGTCAAATAAACCGCACTCAAAAAGTATTCAACACTAGTTTTCGTTCGGCGCGCGCAAACGCTGGGTTCCTCTATGATTCAGTCAGTCAAGCGAATTGATTTGTTGCAACGTGGGGTGCGCCTTATCGAAGAGGCGCCCGACCAACTTTCCGCCCAGTACTCAGTCATTAAGGAAGTCTGTTCCGTAACTGGATGGAGCTACGGAGAAAGTTGGATCCCAAATCAAGATCAGGACCTTCTCCTGCATAGCACAGTGTACTTCGGCAGTGGCCGTCACCTTGAAGAGTTCTACCACCGGAGTCTGAGCTATAGCTTCCGCTACGGAGAAGGGCTTCCGGGCAAGGTGTGGGAGTCCGCAGAGCCGGTGTGGTTGCAAGATGTCGCAAACTCTTCTGAGTTCCATCGCCACCGTGAGGCCGAAGAGTGTGGTCTCAAGGCGGCCTACGGAATTCCAATTCAGGCACGCGATCACCTGCTCGGTGTCCTTGTCTTCTTTTCTTTTGAAGCTGTTGAGGAAGACTACGAGTTAGTTCGTGTCATAGCCTCGGTCGCTAAGCATCTTGGTGATGCAATTCAAAGAAAAGACACTATGTTGGCCCTGGAACAGGAGCGTGAGCGAAGCGCAGCCCTCGAGCAGACAAAGACGTACTTCTTGCAAAACATGAGCCATGAG
>CAZQIK010000308.1:0-3430 GCA_964593085.1 uncultured Spirochaeta sp. | reverse complement strand
CGGGTGTAGCCGAGCCTTGTTGTATCGCGCGTGCCGATTCAAACGAAAATCGCTTCGCGCACGCGAGTAACTTTCAAGCAGCCGTTCGGCCATACGCTCAATGGACCATTCCTCGGCTTTGAGGTTTGCTTCGGCAACCTTTTGCTCGTAGAGCGCACGGTCGTCTAAGAGTCGTTCCACCTGTGCTGCAAACTCTTCCTCGTTAGGGCTGCACAGTATGCCTCCGCGACCATCGGCGAGAAGATCCGAAACGCCCATCGCATCAACAGCTACAACAGGCGTTCCCATCGACATTGCTTCCAAGAGTACCAGCCCTTGTGTTTCGGTCAACGACGCAAAAGTGAAAACATCGGCTGCCTTAAAGTAGCTAAATACCTCTTCGCGCTTGACGTAACCGGTGAACACAATGTCTTTGTTGAGTTCAAGTTTTAATGAGCTTAGTTCCCGGAGGTGGCGTTTGCGATCCGGGCCGTCACCCACAATCATGAGGCACAGGTCCTTACGACGTGACGCGAGCATTTTCGTGACCCTCAGAAGAAAGGATATATTCTTCTCGCGACCAATACGACCGACAAAAAGTAATAGCTTCCGACCCTTAGGAATTCCGTGCCGAGTTCGAATTGTGGATGCGGGGGTGATTTCTCGGTTTGGGTCGATATCGATGCCGGTGGGAATAACATCCACTGGAGCGTCTACCCCGTAGCGCTCAAGTTCTCGCCGAATGCGCATACTGGGTGAGATAACCCGTTGACACCGGCCGCAGAACCGACGAGTTATCTCTTCAATTAACCAAACAGCTACCGGGCGGGGCATTGGCATGTAATGCCTGTACTCCATAAAAAGCGTGTGATACGTATGTACATGCGGGATGCGACGGAATCGACTGAGCATAATTGCAAACACACCGGTGTTGGCGGGAACCTGTGAGTGGATTACATCAATCTCCATCTTGCGGATTTTCCAGAATACTATCAGCGACGGAAAAACGAATCGACGCTCGGCCATCTTCTTAAACAGATATGGCGTTGACGGAAAGCGGTAGACGTTGTCGGCAATTGTTTCGCGACCAAAATAACTCGGGCAGAACAAATAGACTGTGTGCCCCTTTGATTCAAGCTGCTTGCGGAATATCTCGATCGAGGTTATAACGCCGTTAATCTCCGGTTTATAGGTGTCGGTAAAAACCGCAATCTTCATACGCTGTCCGTACTTCCTTGTTCCTGAACAGGCGAGAATTGTACTTGTACCGCTGTCGGCGTCTTGGGACTTCTCTTTTTTCCAGCCGCATCTGCTTGTGTCGATGTTGTCGTGTGTAGCCGCTGCTGTTCTCGTGCGGTAATCACGAGCATCTGAAGCCGGTTCTCGATGTTGGCAAAGCTGGTGTCCGGGTCGTAATCAAGTGATAGTACCTGTATATGAGGGTACCGCGCCTTGAGAGGTTTCATCATACCACGACCGGAGATGTGGTTGGGAAGACATCCGAAAGGATTCAACACGACAAATGCACTCACACCGTCGTCGGTCATCTGCATAATTTCTGTAGGAATTAACCAGCCCTCACCCGAAACAAAGCTGGGATCGAGTATATCCCCTATGCGGGCGGCGAGGTCATGAATATCATGGCGGTGCTCAACAAAGCGAAATTCCTCCATCGCCTTATCTACCTTTCGCAAAACAAACTCATAAAGATGATCGGCGAGGTCGCCCAATAGCATGGACACGAAAGGATAGTGTGACAGTTTCCGAACGCCAAGGTGCTTGTTAATGACGTTCTCCCGCCGGAAGAAGTCTATCATTCCGGGAACCACGACCTCCATACCGTGCTCTTCAAGGTATTTCTCAATGTAGCCGTTGGCGGACGGGTGGTACTTCATGAGGATCTCACCGGTAATTCCGACCCGGGGTCTGCGATCTGCTCCGGCAGCACTGTCGGACAACGGTATGCGGTTGAATGCGTCAACTGCTGTCTCCAGTCCTTTCATAGCGTCTCTATGTCCCAAAGAAATTCCGGTACAGATTCTTTCAAGGTGTACATCAAAAACCCGGTCGGTCTCGCCCTTTCGTTCTTCATAAGCTCGCGTACGACGGCGCATGGTCTCAAGGGCGTCGATAATGGCCAAGGCCCACAACATGCGCAACTGAAAGTGAGGGCTCAACCGAAAGCCGGGGTGCATGTTCTTGGTGTCGTCCCCTATTGTAATTATTGGGATATCTTTGTAGCCAGCTTCGTCAAGTGCGCTGCGTGCCAGTCCGGCATACTGACCGGCCCGGCAAGCGTCACAGTTTTTGGCTAAGCCAATTGCAACCTCATCACTGCGATAGCGGCCGGACTCCAATTCCGAGAGGAACTCCCCAATGTTGACCTGAGCGGGAAAGCAGATGTCGTTGTGCACGTACTTTTTCCCCAGCTCAAAAGCGCGTTCGCCAGCGATGGGTAACGGTTCAAGATGGTAACCTTGCCTGCTTATGACTGCCGCAGTTACTCGGGTGAAGGCAGGCGAGAGGTTAGGCGCAAGAATTACGCGGCGTTTTTTGTCGGCTTTGGTAAACTTCTGAGGAAACCCGTGCACAAGTTTGGGGGCGGATAACTGCGATACCGGTTCGGGCGTAAGTTCTGCGGCGTTGGCAAGGGGCTTCTCGGCAGGAGTTGTGTTGAGACCCCGTTTGGTGCGAACAGTTTCTATGAAGCTCTTAATCCGAATCGTAAGCGGGCCGGAGGCCTCACCCTCATCTAGTTTTAACACCAGCAGTTCCTTGCCTGAGGTTTCCCTAAGTATGCGTGCCATCTCGTCCGAGAGAACTGCGTCATGACCACAACCGAAACTCACAATTTGAACGAGCTCAAGCTTGGGGTGTCGCGCCACGCTCAACGCGGCTGCCAGCATCCGGGTATGAAATGGCACATAACTGTCGACCCGGCTTGGTCGTACATCGACCTCACCAAGATCCGCTAGCCCGTCCAGGGTCAATACCGGGATACCGAGGCCGGTAAAAAAGCGCGACAAATGATGGTTCACCAAGTTGTCCGAATGGTACGGGCGTCCGGCAAGGACAACGCCAAACTCTGCTCCGGCCTTGGAATTCAGTTTGTCTAAGATGTGCTGGCCGTATTCTTGAAGCTCATCACGGAAGCCGGTAAGTGCGGTCTCGGCGGCTTTGGTGGCGGCAAGGGCCTGCTTGCGAGGAATGCCGTAACGCTCGGTGATGAAGTCGACGGTCTGCCTACGGCGCAGCTTCTCGTCATGCCAATGGAAGGCCGGAAGGTCCATGGGAATACCGTAGCGCTCCAGCGGCGCATCGCTATGTTCAATAATTTTTGGATACCCCTGTATCACCGGACAGACCGCATCCGACTCTGCATGCTTGTTTTCTTTGGGAACCCGAATCATCATCGGCATAAAAATGCGGTCGACCTTCTTGGCCACCAGGT
>CAZQIK010000307.1:0-3459 GCA_964593085.1 uncultured Spirochaeta sp. | reverse complement strand
GTGTTCATTGTCCAGGGCCAGCTCCAGGGCCTTAGCACTAAAGCAGTAGATCCCCATGCTTCCCAGATATTCCTTGCCTTCCTTTAAACCGACCTCGTCCGGGTGTATCTCTTTAGGTATCTTCAGCGACTCGATATCTACCGACATCTGGGGCTTTTCGGTAAACTCATAGATACGATTATTCTTGTCAGCTGCCAATACGCCAAAACCAACTGCCGCTTCACGAGTGCATGGTGTCGCGGCCACAGTGACGTCTGCACCACTCTCGACATGCTTCTGATAAAACGAGGCCAAGTCCATACGGTATAGTTGGTCACCTGAGAGAATCAGATAGTGTGAAGGCTCTTGTGTTCGAAAGTGAACCAGGTTCTTGCGCACTGCGTCCGCCGTACCCTCGTACCACCCCTCATGATCAAAAGTCTGCTCGGCGGCCAAGATCTCTACAAAGCCGCGAGTGAAACTGTCAAAGATATAGGTGTTGAGTATGTGCATATGCAATGACGCTGAGTTGAATTGCGTCAGAACGTAGATTTTTTTAAATCCACTGTTAATGCTGCTTGAAAGAGGGATATCAACAAGGCGATATCGTCCGCCAAATGGCACCGCGGGTTTCGAGCGTTCTTTTGTGAGTGGGTAAAGCCGGGTGCCTTTACCACCGCCCATGACGATTGATAGTACATTATCCATGTGGTCGATTTTACGTTCGAAATCCGTAGCGGTCAAGGAAAAGACTATCAAAAGTCTCTGTGAAGTATCGTGTGGCGGACGAGGTCCGGCATAGGCTTGGCATAGGCTTGGCAGCAGTCAATCGTCCGGCAGCACGTACCTACGCGGTTCCTATTTCCGTTGCGGTGCGGTGCGTGGTACTATCTTGCTTGTATATGAACACAACAAATGGTTTGCAGGCAGTGCTCACTCAGCTTGAGCAGGATAAGGACTTTGCGGCAGCGGTGACTCAATGGGAACACATTCCGGCCCGTAAGGGCAGCTATGCCGACATCCCCGGCGAGATACACGCGGCGCTGCGCGCCTCCCTGAGCGCGCGTGGCATAGACCAACTGTACACTCACCAGCGTCAGTCGTACGATGCAGTCCGGGCAGGTCGGGATGTTGTGGTAGTAACGCCCACCGCCAGCGGAAAAACGCTCTGCTATAACCTGCCGGTGCTGCAACGTATCCTTGAAGAACCGGATGCCCGTGCGCTCTACTTGTTTCCCACCAAGGCGCTTTCGCAAGACCAGCAGGCGGAGCTCAACTCCGTGGTGGATGACGGCACACGAGTTCCCATAAAGATAGCCACCTACGACGGTGACACACCGCAGTCGCTGCGTGCGTCGGCTCGGGACACTGGGCAGATCATTATCTCCAACCCTGACATGTTACATTCCGGCATCCTACCCAACCATCCACGTTGGATAAAGTTTTTAGGAGCCTTACGCTATGTTGTCATTGACGAGATTCACACCTATCGGGGCGTATTTGGCTCACACATGACCAACGTTATTCGGCGCTTGCGGCGCATCGCCAACTTTTACGGCGCCGACCCGATCTTCATTTGCTGTTCGGCTACTATTGCGAACCCGGGGAAACTGGCGGAGAGTATTCTGGAACGGCCGGTGCAACTCATAGACAACAATGGTGCGCCGTCCGGAGAGAAACATCTCATTCTCTACAACCCACCCTTCGTGGACCGGGTACAGGGCATCCGTCGCGGGGCGGTACATGAGTCACGCCGTTTGGCGCTGCGGTTTCTTAAGGGTGGTATTAAAACCATTGTGTTTGCTCGGTCGCGGGTTCGTACCGAGCTTATTGCCTCATATATCAACAAGAGTTTGGCCAACGTCTATAACGAGAACCAACGCATTCGCGTAGAAAGCTACCGTGGTGGCTACTTGCCCAACGAGCGGCGTGCCATTGAGCGCGGACTGCGGGAAGGTAGCGTACAAGGGGTGGTATCTACCAATGCACTTGAGCTTGGGATCGATATTGGAGGGCTCGATGCTGCCATCCTGGCAGGTTTTCCCGGCAGCATTGCCTCCAGTCTGCAACAGGCGGGCCGCGCTGGCCGGTCGCAGTCGGTTTCGGTTGCGGTGCTCATAGCCTCGGCCGCGCCACTTGACCAGTACATGGTGGGGAATCCAGTGTATTTTTTGGGGCGCTCGCCCGAGGCTGCCTACATTGACCCCAATAATCCCTACATTCTCACCGACCACCTGAAGTGTGCGGTATTTGAACTACCGCTTAAGACCGGAGAAGACTACGCCGGGACAGGCAGAGCCGAGGGTGCCGATGCTGCGCTGACCTACCTCGAGGAAGAGGGCGTTCTACGATTCACCGGAGGCTCCTACTACTGGGCGGACCGCTCGTACCCGGCCGAGCAGATATCGCTGCGCAGCGCTACGGCAGACAACGTGATTATTGTAGATACGACCAGCGGTCGGCACGAAGTGATAGGCGAAACCGACCGTCCATCGGCCAAGGAGTTACTATTTGACAACGCGATCTACCTGCACCGTGGTACTCAGTACGTCGTGAAGCAGTTGGACTTGGCAAATAGGCGTTGTTATGTTGAGGAGTCGGATGCTGGTTACTACACCGACGCGGTGGTGAAGCGCGACCTCAAGGTGCTGCATGTTGATGAGCGGCGGGCGCTCTGTGGGGTAGAGACCAGCCTCGGTGATGTACTGGTGCGCATGCAGGTCGCCAAGTTCAAGAAAATTCGCTTCCAGACGCACGAGAACGTCGGCTACGGTGAGATATCCCTCCCGGAGGAGGAGATGCACACGCGGGCGGCGGCACTGCTCTTTGACCCGGCTACGGTTGGTGGGGCGGCCCTTGCCGAGCTTCCGCCCGAGTACCGTATGCCAGCGGTTGCCCGTATTGGTGGCCTTATCAAGAACGTTGCGCCGGTGTTCTTGCTGTGCGACCACCAGGATATCGGGGTGGCCGAGCGCTTGCGCGACCCGCACTTCAAGCTTCCCTGTCTTTACGTGTATGACAACTACCCTGGTGGTATTGGGCTGGCCGAGGCCTTTCTCGAGCGCATGCCGGAGATTCTGGCAGCCGCCTCGGAGCTGGTGCATGGGTGTGGTTGTGCCGAGGGCTGTCCCTCCTGTGTTGGCCCGCGTAACCCGGAAGAAGAAATTGACGCAAGTCCCAAAGCGGCGGTTCTTAGTTTGCTAAATGCGTGGCTTGCATGAGGCTTGGTGAAGTATCATGAGTCTTCATGATCGTCTGCGAGCCATCCGCGCACGACCCCGCTCCGGCGGAGTATCGGGCAACAGTTTGCGCCACGTTGTATCCGTCCCTACCGACCAGCCACCAGACCAGCCACCAGACCGGGGGGCGGCCTATCCAGCGCTTGAGCCGGTTCCGCTACAAGTTGCTCTTAAAAGTCTCTTTGGCTTCAGTCAAATTGCCCCTTTTGTCCAGAGTCGTAGTGTGAACTACCCACTGGCC
>CAZQIK010000306.1:0-3468 GCA_964593085.1 uncultured Spirochaeta sp. | reverse complement strand
CGTAACTTAGCTGCTGCTCGGCGAGTACCGAGTCCAGGTAGTCGTTGGACTGCGCCGGTGCAACCACGGTTACACAGGTCAACAGAAAAAGTCCAATAGCTAATCTCATGCACATCTCCTCTACAATCTTTATAAGACAACAGTATATTACAAAAAAGGTGAGAAAAAGATCACTCATGAGTTGTGTGTTTACGATTAAAAAAACGAAAAGTTTAGCGTCGTGAGCCCTTATGCGCATGCTCAGAGCAATTACAAACCTATATGACGCGTTTTAGCCCGGTGTAGGGACAGTACATACCGGATCTCCTTCGTAGTCTGGGTCGTAAAACACCGTTGCGTCAAAGCAGACTGCGCCTCTAAAATTACCAAAGTTAAAGCGCACACCTGGTGCAGGTACGAGCACGGTAGTACCGGGGTCTCCTGCAACGACTGCAAGAGCGCTGGAGCCGTTCCACAGCCTCGCGGCAAGCACGCGCGGTTCTCCTTCGGGACCGCTCAGCGACAAGGTGGTACTTGCGTCCGGCCAGGTGTCAAAGAGAAGCCCACTGGTTTCTACAATTATCTCAACAAACTGCCCCTCCTTAGGGTCAAGGCGTCCAGCACCCGGTACTGTGCCGTCGTAAAGAGCCTGGCGGTCAAACTGCATGCCCGGCTCGAACAGATAGAGGCGGTGGCGGTGCAACGAGTCTTGGCTGCCGAGATACTCAACCGCAACTCCGCCAGCGGTAAACAAGGGATTGCCGTCCCCGTCATTCACGTTCCCGGCGCCAGCATAAACGTTCAGCACCGGCACGTCATAGCGGTTCTTGAGGAAGGTGTAGAGGATGCCGCGGTTAGGGCGCAGATCCAGGGTTGCTGAGGAGACGCGGCTAGGGGCAACACGGAGCTGAGCGGTACCTACAGAGATATCGTACTCACCTGGGCCGGTGCGGTTGTAGGCTGCAATGACTACCATGTAGTTGCGTCGCGCCGGGAGGCGGCGGAACTGAAACTCACCACTAAGCGTCCCGTCAAAGGCCCGGGCGGCACTGCGAGCAACCAGCCTAAAGTCCGCGTCAATGACCCGCTGCGGCAGGCGCCGCAGGCCAAGGAAGTTCGGCCCAAAGAGTTGCAGGCGCGTGATGCCGGGGTAGATGTCGGCAGCATCCACCGCCTCTACGAGCAGCCTGTTGTAGACATCGACCCCCGCAACGCGGAACTGCTCAAATGTGCGGGTATCCACAACAGCCACATGCATGAAGGAGCCTTGGCCGAACTGCTGAGCCTGAATGCCCGCGGCCTGAACCGGCACGACCGCGGTCACCGCAATATCGCCGGTGTCCTCTTCCGGTGTCTGCCAGTAACAGCTGGCGGGAATGAGCATAACAGCCGCCGCAACACACGCCGCTACTACGAACATCGACAAAGAACGAACACAACGTCTTATCTGCATTCTGCGCTCCTGCGGGAAAAGCCTCCATGAAATATTTACATACCAGAGTAGAATAATCAACAAGAAGAGTTGAAGAGTAGCCGCGGATGCGCCGTTTCAACTACCGCGCGGCCTTCACAATCTCCGGCCACCACATGAGAAGATCTCCCCAGAGGCGGTAGATGTGCAGATACTCCTGTAGCTCTTCGTCGGTCTCGGCCGGCCCTCCGGTTTGCTCGCGCTGAATAACAGATAGCGCGTGTCGCCGTTCGTCCTCCCACCACGGCGGCCCGTCGTAGAGCTCGAGCTCATGCTGGATGTGGTTGATCATGGCTTGGTAGTGCGCGTGGTGGAGCGGGGTCAGAAAGCGCCGCATCTGCTCCGGGCTCAGGTCACTTAGCTCCTGGAACGACATGGCCATCTCACGCAGCCGCCCGTCGCCATCGCTATGATGTAAGCGCCGTGCAAAGCGCTGAATCAGCATTTGCGTCCAGGCTCCAATATCCATGGGGTAGGACTCAAAGTCCTCGTCCTTGAACGGCTCCTTGTACTGGGGGTCGTGAAATGCCGCCACCGGCAGGCTTGCAAAGAGCTGCTCTGGAAAACAGACGCGATACAGCAAGCGGTAGATGTCGTCTTGCTTGCGGCCAATTGGGAAGAAGGGGAGTTTTGGGTGCCGAATATCTACAGAGAAAAACGCTGTTGAAAAGGCGATTCCGGTATCGACTGTTGTTTCCGTCGCATGGCGAATCACCAACGGGTTGGTGCGCATTTCCTCAAAGGTGTGTTGATCATTCAGAAAATTGTCATTGTGATCACTCCGTGAGAGAAAGGTTCGAAAAGGATGCGTATATTGGCGCGCACCATAGCAGCCAATACTCACAGCATGAATGCTACAATCCGGGCGCCGAAGTATAGCTAAAGAAGATGCCGGTGCATCCTTTATATCTATCTCGGTAGCTTGGATAGGACCGAGCAGCCGCGTGAGTTCAGCTTCAAGATTGAACGAGGCCACCTCTTCAAGATGTTCGCGCAGCTGCTCCAGGTTTGCTCCATACATAACATCAAAAACTGGTGACGCCAGCAGTGCAGGGCTCCCGGTGCCTAAGGTTGAATCTTGGTCGGCAAAGCAGGTGAGCGGTGGCAGGACATCGTCATCGCTTGATATGAGCACAGATCCTTCGCTCAGCAGCAATGCCGAGTTACGGTTTGCCCCGCTGCTCGGCAGCCCGGTGTTAAGCCTGCTTTCTCCCAGAATGAGAAAACGCAACATTTCCTCAGGATCAACGCCGTTGTCGGTCTGGAGCAGAGAAGATAGCCGCATGATCTCTGCTTCTCGGGCCGGGCGGTCAAAGAGCTTGGCAAAAGTAGGCTGTTGTCTGCTGTGCGGGGAAGGGTTCCGTTCATCGTCAAAAACATGCAACGAGGAGCCCAGATCCAGAATGCTACTCCATGACTCACGCCACCGGTCACGGGACGCGGGCCGCCCCGCAGTGAGACACGCGAAGGCACTCTGCCATGTCGGCTTGGGCTGGGCTTCTAAAGGGGGCGACCCCACAGCGCCCCTAAGCTCGTGAGCGGGAGCCAGTATTCCAAGGTCGGCCCATTCATTTACGAGCTTAGCGGCTAGCCGAGGCTGCATTCCGGCCGCATCGGTTCCAAGCAGTGCCTCTGCGTGACTCTGTAACGGAACAACCCCACGCAGAAGGAGAAACAGAGAGGCTTGAGTCTCCGGCAGATGTAGCGATAGCCCGGTGGCGCGATCACGCAGGTAACAAAACCCGCGTGACGCAGCAGTTACACGCATGTTGCGCGGAAAGTAGCTTAGCTCGGCTGCCATCCGGACTCCTTAAGCTCAAGAGCTGCCTGCCAGATTTCAGGCCAGCTGATCATGAGCTCCCCGTAGCGGCGCAGGAACTCCCGCTGGAAGCTCCCTGCCTCTTCCGGCGTATGCGTCCCACGCAGTTCCTGCGGGTGAATATTTTCAAGCTCCGGCCCACACCGAAGCACAAGGTCAATATAGGCGTGAACGTCTTTTGCCAGATCGGAAGAGCACA
>CAZQIK010000305.1:0-3474 GCA_964593085.1 uncultured Spirochaeta sp. | reverse complement strand
GGCCACATTTCCCGACAGACCGATATCGATCTCGTAAGGTGCATACTCATTGAGCTCGCCGAGCGCTGGAGTCGGCGCCGAAGACGGCATCCACGGATATACGAGACCCGCAATATCATTGGGAAACAACTCCCCTTCGTAGATATGTAGCTCAATATCGAGATCGTTGCGCCATGCCTTGTCAGGTGGAATAGAGGCATAGCGTGCACCGGCTGCCCCCTGAAGGAGCGAGTCCCCTACCCAGAGCGTAAATGCGTCTAAACGCACATGGTGATTGTTCAAGCGAACGGGATCTCCACTATAGCGAACATGCGACGCTTCAGACTCAGCACTCAACTCAAAGCTGAGCATTCCAGGATCCACCCAAACCTCGCCAGCTCCGTAGCGAACTGAAGCGCCCCCCCAGCTCAGCTCGGACAGTTGAAAGGCTTGCTCGTTATCATCAAAGACCAGAGTTCCAGATCTGATTTGCACGGGTCCAATAGATACCGAGGGTCCGTGCATAAAAAGTTCATCACGGCGTTCAGGTTCATACCCATCAGGACGAAACATGTTTCTCAGCCGCTGGATTCGAAACTGCGGGTCCCTTCCTTGCGTCCCGCGTTCATAGTCGATAAAGACGCGTGGTCGGTCGAGCCGCAGGTGACGAATGTTGATCTGCCCCTGCAATAATGGGAGTAACTCGAACTCCACTGAACCGTACTCAAGATCAATAATCGGACCGACTCCGGGCTCATAGAGTGAGGCGTTACTAATCTCTATGCTCCCTACACGGATTGAGATCGATTCTATTTCAAACTCTAGCCCAACTCTTTCGGCCGCCAAAGATATAAGTTCACGAACCACAAAACTCTGAAGGGTGTTGGAATAAAGAAAAGCAAGAGTAAGAAAAGAGATGAGGAGGAACACAGCTCCAACGAAGTCCAGAACTCGCATTCGTATGTGTAGAGGCTTTTTGTTAGGTGCACTCACTTCCTTAAAGCTACTATGTAAGCAACGTCCCGGCAATGACTGCTAGTTAAATAGGCCGAGCTCCGGATCCGACACTGAATCCGTTCAGACACTTGCCGCAACTCGGCCCAGTTGATAGGCTCAGGGGTTATGACACCACGCATCATAGGCGGGAGGAAGTCCCGTTCAACCCAGGCAGCAGAACGATTCTTTAAGGAACGTCGAATTGAGTACCAGCTTGTCGATATCGTACGTGATGCGCCATCTGCCGGGGAACTTGAACGCATTGCCTCGCAATGTGGCGGATTCGAATCCCTCATAGATACAGAGTCGGCCAGCTATCGAAAACGAGGAATGCAGTATATGGAGTTCGATGCCCGTGAGGAGCTACTTGCCGATCCTACGCTCCTACGAATTCCTATTCTCAGAACCGACAAAGGAGCTGCAGTGCAGCCGGAGAAGGAAGACCTCGAACGACTTACGAAATAACAACAATGCGCAAGCGAATCCCGTGACCGCGTCGACGGCCAGGGTTCGATGCTACCTCAAGTATATCACCGTGACGAACTCCGGGTGGAATACGAACATGCAGATAACCATGCTCGGTAGGCACCTGTATCGGGGCTCCCAACTCCACCTCTTCCGAGCTCATCTCAAGGTCATAGTCCACGCCTCCGCCTTCGTTACCCAGCAAGGCGTCGGTAAAACCAAGCCTTGTCTCGTTCCAGGTGAGCCGCATCTCGTCCATCATCGCAAACATAGTAGCAAAGGCTCCGCCCAAAGTAGCCCGTGGGTTTCCATCAAATGCAGCGCGAGCCATACGCTGCGCCTCACGAACCGCGCGGTTTGGGCGCACTCCGTCACTACGGTGTACCCCGTCACTACGGTGTACAAACGAATCACGTCGCCAGCGCTGGCGACGGCGGCGGGCAAGCTCATCATCATACGCCGACCGTAAGCCCGGGTCCTTCAGTGTTTCGTACGCCTCAAGCGCGGCCTGAAAGGCCGGAGACTCACGCTGCGAACTCCTATCGGGATGATGCTGCTTAGCGGCATGCCTAAAGGCACGCCGAACTTCCTCGGTCGCCGCGTTCTCATTTAGACCAAGAATTTCGTACAAGGTTTTGTCGATACTCATCTCCCTCTCTCCGTCATAAATGTAACCCATGATGCCAATTCGTAGTCAAGTAGCCGCTCGTGCAAACACCACCTCACGTGGTAGGCTGCCTGCATTATGCAACCTGTTTATCGTCCGCTCCGCGAGGTTCTTCTGTCGGTGCTATTTCTCACGCTCATTGTCTTTAGCCTCTTTTTTCCTCGCCTTCTTATCTCGCCGCTTCTCGTCGAGATTCGGCAAGAGCTTGGAATGACTGCAGGCCAGGCTACACGTCTTTTTTTATCGATTTCTATCGGCTTTGTCTCTTCGATACTTGCAAGCGGATATCTCGCACAACGGCTGCAACACTTCCACGTCATAACAATAGCCATTTTTACTATGGGGTGCGGAATGCTGTTTGCCGCTCTATCTCAAGGGCCGATCACAATCCATATTGCTATGTTCATTGTTGGCTCCGCGGCAGGCTTATATCCGCCGTCAGGGCTGAGCTCCTTGGCGGCAATGGTGCGGTCTGAGGACAGGGGGAAAGCCCTATCTATTCATGAGTTGGGCCCGGCCATTTCTTTTGTTGCCGCGCCAAGCCTTGTGGCCGTAGCAGCCAACTTCATGTCCTGGCGCATGATGCTAGGATCGGTTGCAGCCGCCTGCTTTGTTCTGGCACCAAGTTGTCTATTCTTCGGGCGGTTTGGCCGGTTTCACGGCGAACCGCCAAGCCTCGGTAATCTCAAACAGGTGCTTTCAAACCCACAGTTCTGGATTCTCGCCCTCCTGTTTGCGTTAGCCGCATCGGCTGCAGTAGGGGTATACAACGTTCTTCCAACCTTTCTTATTCAGGAAAGAGGTATGAGCACTACCCTGGCCGGGTCACTGATTGGTGCCTCGCGAGTGCCCGGAATCTTTATGCTTTTTGGCGTAGGTATCGCAGTGGACAAGCTTGGCTTTAGCAGGCTTATTGCTTTAACGGCCGCCGCTACCGGAGTTATGACAATCCTTATTGGCACTTTAGACGGCTTACCTCTACGCTGGGCTGTACTGTTACAACCCATGATTGTTGGGGCGTTCTTCCCCGCAGTCCTCACCGCGCTCTCGGAGCTCGGACCTCCTGAGAGCCGCAATGTGGCAATATCATTAATCATTCCGGCAGGCAACCTCGCAGGCGCTGGGCTTTTCCCGGCAATAGCCGGGCTTTTGGCAGACTATGGGTTCTTTTTTCTTAGCTTCGTTATAACCGGAGTACTGCTACTCGGTGCCTGTACGCTTGCCGTTTTCTTACGAATGCCCCCCGAAGAATCGAATCCCTTGTGAACCCTCGCATATTCCGTTATTCTTTACCTAAGGCGTACATAACATATGGAAAACGAACAATCTATTCAGCAACGACGGACCTTCGCCGTCATAAGTCACCC
>CAZQIK010000304.1:0-3478 GCA_964593085.1 uncultured Spirochaeta sp. | reverse complement strand
AAGAATGCCATGACTAAGGCGTGCATCTTCCGAAAGATAATACGAGAGAATAACAGTCTTACGATGCCCCGGCAAAAACGCATGCAACAGACCATACAGAAAGGCAACGCCAAATATTGGTAAGACTACGCCTCTTCTTCCCTCATTTTCAACAATACTCTGTATATATCCAGTTACTCGTTCGTTTGCGTTGCGTTGCAAACGCGTTATCCATGCTGAAAAGGCAGGGAAGACTCGACCTGGGGAGGCGGAATTAAAGCTCTGGCCCGGACTGAATGGCCTCGCCTCTGCTTCACCCGATTCGGCCGACTGCGAACCTGACGGTGGTGAAAAGAACGGGTTTTGCTGGGCATATATCATTGATGGCAGGCTGCAGAGTATCAAAAGAATGAAAAATATTGGGAGCACCTTGGTCGTATGTGTCATGCTCTTTTCCAATTCCGCTCCACCGAGTCCACACCTCGTTCAGTTAGACACGCATTCAGTTTTTCTCGAAGCTGTTGCGGTTCGAAATTTTTCCCTATCAGCAGCACCACGTTGGACTTGACTTCGCCCCGCTTCCATGGGACGGCATGCAGCTCACGCCGTGCTCCGGACAACTGCAACACGAACTTGTGTTTTTTCCCGTCCTTGTTTGCCAAATAGAGCACTCCCTTGCCACGGACAACTCCTGGAGGCAGTTCACTAAAAAAAATTTTCAAGCGCTCGGGATCAAAAGGGTACATCGACTCGAACCAGAGCTGCTGAACATCGGACTCATGTTTATACTCCTGCCGATTCCCCAGAGTTGTGCCAACGCCAACAAGTAACGCCAACGGTGGTTCCTCACCTACATGAAACCTTGGAACCTGTGGAGCAAGCTCGCATAGAACCTCCTCAAGAAGAGCCGCCGACGCGGGTGACTGTTCGCTTTTCGTGATGAGCACGAAGTCGGATGTACGGACCTGGTGATCAAGAATTTCAAAATCGACACGATGCTCGAGAAAACTCACTTGATCGACCATGCAAATCACCGACTCAAGCTGTACCGGACGACCAAACCGTGAATTCTCGAAGGTCTGTTGCACCGGAACTGGGTCAGATAAGCCGGACGCTTCAACTATAATGCGCTCAAGTCCCGCATCATTCCGAACCAGTCTTCGTACTGCCTCCCTGAGATCCTTGCGCAAAAGACAGCACATACAACCGCCAGAGAGTTCGACTATATCGTCTGCTGATGCTTCGAGGATGTTTGCCTCGAGACCGACCTCACCAAACTCGTTGACAACTAGCCCAATGCGACGTCCTGAGTGTTCCTGCAGTATGCGATTGATGTAGGTACTCTTACCCGAACCCAGAAATCCGGTGACAAGTGTTATTGGAAGTGGCTCCTCAATAAGAGAACCCGGCCTTTTTCGCTTTCTCACACCAGTGAAGATACCACCGCGCATGCATCATGCGCAAGCATGCTACTCAGGAACCTGGACAGGCTCGCCCAGAAACCGAGGGCGTCGCCTCACAACATGCAGATCCAAAATAGCTTTTACGCGAGCAAGATACTCGCGCACATGTGTCTGAACACCGGAGGGCGGGGTGAGATCGGCTGCGTTATACCCAACCACATCATAGCCGTAATAGGCGCCGATATATACCGCCCGTTCATTGTGAAAACGTTGACTGATAACGGTAAAACTCTCACGGCCAAAGACTTCTGCTGTTCGCACAACCGAATCAAGTGTACTAAACCCAGCATAATCCAGAATAATAATCTCACTAGGTACTCCTCGCTCAAGCAGAGACTGCCTCATTTGAAGTGGCTCATTGTAGGAGTCGTACTCATTGTCTCCCGAGGCTAGAATATACTTGATCTTACCTGACTCGTAGAGCTCTACAGCAGCATCTATGCGATGAATGAAATACGGGTTTAAGCCACCGCCGGGTTGGTACTTCGCTGTCCCCAACAACAAGCCGACATGGTTATTCGGAACAATTTCTAAATCGGAAAAGACTCGCCGCTCAGTACTCCGGGAAATTGCAGTATGCAAGGTAAATACGCTTACCACGAGTACAAGGAGCGAAACTTTTATAAAGGCGAGGACCAGAACACCTCTGTTTCGCCGTTTTACAAAGGCTGAATCAGATTTGGTATTCGATTCAAGCGCCACGCAGGTTGTAGATCACGTCTATTGCCTTTAGCCGAACCTCTCGCACATAGTTACCGGTCGCTACATCTAACAGTGCGTCAACTACCGTGGGATCGGTAATTCCTCCACTTGCAGTAGCAATTTTTTCAAGCGCCAGCAAAGAAGCAAATGCAAGGTTGTTGTCTGGCATTTCCCTAGCATTCTGCCCACGAAGGACAGCGACAATGTTCGCAGTGACTTCATTATCTTCGTTGCTTCCGATAGTACCAAGTCCATATACTGCTTCGGCAAGGACCATAGGCTCCGGGTCGTCTTGTACAACTTTAATGAGAGCACGCTGAGCAATAGGCCCGCCAATATCACCAAGCAAACCAACGGCTTCCCGGCGCACATCGGGAAAATTGTTTGAAACAGCTCCGCTGGTACGCACCTGACGTCCAACCCCCTCGCTTGCAAGCCCCTCAACTACTCGAATCATCTCTGCATTATCCGGTGAAATTTCGCCCCTTTGGACCATTGCCCGCACACCTTGAATGGCTAGAAACTTTGCCTCACGGTTGTTACTGCGCGCCTGCCCTCTAATGATTTGCTGATCAATAGCTTGATCTAAATACAGCTCTTCAATGGTCCGTCCCGAATCCTCGTCAGACGCTTGTTCTTGCGCCCAGAGCGCTGTTGAACTTACAATGATCAAAAGGCTCACCGAAATGGCTACAAGCTTGCCCATATTTTTCTCCTCTTTCGCATACTCTGGCTAAAGCATAGTCTAAAACACATCAATTTTCCAGCGATCATCCACTCTTTTTAGTTGATAAAGAATAACTCCCTGGTCCCGGACACGCATAATTGCTTCAACCTTGTCGGTACCAATAAAGTCCAGGTCGTCGAGCCGTGCATTTGCTCGGCTTGGTACCACCACCCAAGTGAAATAGTCTTCAATACTCGTGAGTTGAATATCATTGCGGCTCAGTACCGGGCTCTCTGAGCGCTCGCGCAAAACGTCGGGGTCAGAATGTGTCTCGATATATTCCTGAGTCAAGTGGCCCTTCCACTGCTCGAAATCACGCTTCGCAATGATCTCATTCAATTCTGCTATGAAATCTTCCACCTCGTTGAATGTAGTTTCATACATCTCGGTAGAGATAACAAAATCTTCTTTTTCTACATGGATATCTTCATCAGATACCTCGTCATGCTCATCGGCCTTGGTTTCTTCCACGGTATCATCTTCTTCCGGTTCATGAGGGCGTTCATCCTCAGGAAGTTCGATTTGTGACTCTTCAACAACGGGAGGTGTGGAGGGCACGGGTGTCGCGCAGGCCCCAAGCCAAAACATGACAACAATCAAGCAAAAG
>CAZQIK010000303.1:0-3484 GCA_964593085.1 uncultured Spirochaeta sp. | reverse complement strand
TTGGTTCAGCATCTTCTCGGGATCCTCTGACTTGCTAATCATGTCATTAAGATTTGAGCTGATCAGTCGCCGAAATCGATCAAAGATCCCCACCAGCAAGCCTCCTTAAGACCGTGAAAACCGCACAAAATGCAGTGTATTACCTGTGCGCAGAGTATTTTCTGCACGCAGAGTATTTTCAGTTATTTCCATACGTGGACGAGTACGATAGTGTTTTCTGTGTGTAAGAACCATGGCGTATGTTATCCTCTCCGGTGAGAGCACACCACCCGGAGTTAGTGACTACCCGAGAAAAACCTGTCCGGTATTATCAATTGCCAGAATTGTTTTACACTCAGAACAACGAAACCGCCCCGACTTTGTTGCCTTGAGTTTCTTGGAGCAGATTGGGCACTTGAAAATTTTGGGGAAAACGTCGGACTCGGATGTGGCGCTCCCTTTGGAGAAGAACTCAACGGCTTCATCGAGAGTGTCTTTGATATTAAAGAACTGGGAGAATCCAAGCAACTGAAATACTTCATAAACCTTTGGCTGAATTTCCAAGAGAACCAAATCACCGCCGCGCGGCTTGAGTTGTTTAAGGAAAGCAGTAAACGAGCCTATTCCGGTACTAGATACATAATTCAGTCCACCACAATTGAAAACGAGCTTTGTGAAGCCACCCTCAATGGCGCGGGCAACCCGCTTTTGAAAGAAGTTCGAGTTATACGTATCAATGTACCCCGTAAGGTACAGAACGAGGCATCCATCAACCGAGTCGATTTTCTGAAGACGAATTTTAAGGCTTTCGTCTTTTTCTTCATCAAAACCCGGTACGATGTCGTTGTTATTCATGGCTTTCCTTCCAGCTTACCGTCGATTTATTCTTACATCCAATAGTGGTGCCCTTTAATGATATCACACCTGAATACGATTGCATGTATAGTAGTGGCCCAACTTTTCTTTGTCAAACTAGTAATCTGCTCATGGACGACGATCCCAGCCCTTATCTACCCGAATAGTTGCCCCATTTACTGCGGCGCCCGCCTGGGATAAAAGAAGTGCAGCAAGTGGGACAAGCTCCGTCGGCTTCATTAATTTAGTATCGGCCAAGATCCGTTGATAGTATAGCGTTTCACTTTCACTTTGATACTCCGTTTCCACAGGCCCTGGGCACAGCACATTTACCGTGACACCTGTAGCGCCAAAACGAGCTGCTGCTGAACGCGCTATCGTTGCAAGGCCGCTTTTCGCAGCTGAGTAGGCGGCAATCTTACGAAAGGATTGAGGCAGATCGGTATCGGTACCGCCAAAGAGGAGTATGCGACCATAACCAGTACTGGCCATGCGCGGGGCAAAGGTGCTCACCAGCGCCCCAGGTAAGGCAAGATTGAGCATTGCCATTTTTTCCCAGTCCTCTGGGCCGGTTTCTTCAAGTCCGGCAAACAGAAAGGGGCCAAAAGCCACCACAAGGATATCGATGTTCTCATAGGTGGCGGCCCACCGAGCGGAATCACGCACGTCGTTGAGTTCCCGGAGTACCGTAGTTAGTCGTCCCCGATATCCGTCCAGTTCCGACCGAAGCGCTGCAAGCTTGCCCTCGTCATGCCCGCCATGGATTACCAAATCTGCACCGGCAGCCGCAAGATACCGCGAAATCTCAGCTCCTATGCCCCCGGAGCCGCCCAGCACCAGAGCTTGACGACCGTGAAAGCTTTCAGCTGCCTTTTCCATGGTTCTCCCTTTTTTCTTGCACACACAGAGATTAACTTTCTTGAAAGATGCAGGCAATCCCCGTATGCTCCCTCATTATGTACCAGTTAGCGTTTTATGTTCCGGAGGGCTATCTAGAGCCCGTAAAAGAAGCGGTATTTGCAGCTGGCGGGGGAACGTACCAAGAATATGACATGTGTGCGTGGCAGACATTGGGACGCGGGCAGTTCAGGCCTCTGGACGGGGCCGACCCGTTTATCGGTCGGCAGGGACAGCTTGAAAACGAACCCGAGTACAAGGTAGAACTGCTGGTCGTTGAAGATCGGGCGCGTGGGGTTGTGGAGGCGCTCCTGCAAGCACACCCGTATGAGGAGGTAGCGTACTCGCTCATCCGCATGTATACCCTGAAAGATCTATCCTAACTCGAGAGAAGCTACCCTGCACGAAGCATTGGAGTGCAAGGGACGCCCACGAGCAGCTGGCTCAGCTTACTCGCAGGCCATTCGGCACGCCGTTGTCGGGAACAATCAGAGGAACACTCTGATCTTCACGCTCAATCCCCAGCACCAACACCTCGGACACGAAGGGGCGTACGCGTCGAGGAGACAGGTTTGTCACGGCTACAACTTGCCTGCCCCTGAGTTCTTCCGGGTCGCCATACGGCCGCGTAATGCGTGCACTTGAGTTCTTAATGCCGAACTCCGGGCCGAAGTCTATGCGAAGTTTGTAGGCGGGTTTATGCGCCTCCGGAAACTCACGCACCTCAAGTATGGTGCCCACCCGCATCTCAACAGCGTCAAACTGGGCCATATCAATCATGATCGCAGGCTATCACCCTCAACTAGTCCTCATCAACTAAGATCTTACCTGGATTCATGATGTTGTTCGGATCAATAGCCCGTTTAATCCGCCCCATAATCTCCAGTTCCGCCTCTCCAAGTACCAGCTTCATGTATCGGCTGCGTTTGTGACCAATCCCGTGCTCACCGCTGATAGTTCCCCCAAGACCAGCAGCCTTAACGTAGAGCTCCGACAACAACTTGGGAATAATTTCAAGCCAGTCCTCAACCGACATGGCCTCAGGCTTGAGAGGCGTTGCATGCAGGTTTCCGTCCCCGGCGTGACCGAAGCATGGAATAGGAACATCATAGCGCGTGCTAACATCCCGAATCTCGTCAAGCATCGCTGGGATAGTGGACACCGGTATAGATATATCCTCTAAGGACTGATGCGGGGCAATCCGCATGAGGGCCCAAGGAACTTGTTTGCGAACCTTCCAGACATCCTCAAGGTGATCCTCGCTCTCGGCCTTTCGTATTCCGCTCACTCCATGCGCCGTTAGAATGCGCTCTGCCCGTTGCAACTCCGGCTCTAACTGCTCTAAAGTAGGCCCATCAACTTCAACTAAAATTGCGCCTCCGGGAGTAATCTCCACGTCACTCTTTGGAGCCGTCTTTTTGACCGACTCAATACAAAGCGAATCCATAAACTCAATTGAAGAGGGTTGCACCTCCGGATCGGCAAGCAACGCTGGCAGTACTTTGTTGAGAGTTTGAGGGGTCGGTAGAAATCCGAACAGAGCAAGTCGATGTTTTGGGCGCGGCAGCAATTTAATGTAAAGCTTGGTGAAAACCCCAAGTGTGCCTTCACTCCCTGTGAAAAGACTAATGAGATCATAGCCGGTTACATCTTTTACCCGCTTGCCTCCCAGGTTCAGCGTCATACCTTCCGGTGTCACTACCTCCAGCCCCAGTACATAACGGCCCGTGACACCATACTTGACCGCTCGCCC
>CAZQIK010000302.1:0-3486 GCA_964593085.1 uncultured Spirochaeta sp. | reverse complement strand
TGCCTCAATTCGCGAACGTGAGAGCTCAAGCTCGTCAAGCATTGTATGCAACCGATGGACAAAGGCCGCATGCCGTGCGGGCTCACCGGCCGCTTCTTCTGACACAAGCAGCTCTAACTCCAGAAAGTCTCCAAGGCCAACCACCTCGGACAGCTCAAGCACCATGTCACCACTACGAAAACGTCGGCCTATTTTTTCTTTGCGAATATACTCCAGGGCCCCGAGCGTGTGCAGAAAACGCTCAAAGGCTCTCGGTTCGGGGACATCGAACTCATTCTCTTGGCTTGTTTCAATGCCGTCGTGAATCTGTTTCGCTTTGTGAGTAAACACTATTCGCTCACCGTCTTGACGTAGCCGAAATTCCACCGGGCTTTCACCGCAGGTAACAGTGAAGTAGCGGTCCGCTTTATGGTACGGCTCACCAACACCAAAACGCCGTTGTAGTTCGGCCTCTACGTGTGGACGATCGTCTACCCAGACCTTTAACTCAATCTCAACCGGCATCAGACACCTCATTCTCCACGTATACAATCTGCACAGGGCGTGAATTCGAATCTATGCGTATGAGCATGGGCGATGCAGTAGGAATTTTCAACAATGCAAACGTCTCTTCGGTCATTGTATACATGTCGCGCATGATTGCCCGAATGGTATGCCCATGCGCAACTACCAAGACGCGGCGACCGGAACGCACGGCAGGCACCACATGCTTCTTCCAGAACGGAAGGACACGGCGCTGGGTGTCGCGAATAGACTCACCTCGCGGTAGTTCCTCTACCGGCAACCCCGCATACAAAGGATCTTTACCAGGGAAACGCTCGTCGTGCAAGCTCAGCTCCGGAGGACGCGCAAAGGTCCCACGGCGCCACTGATGAACGTATGCTGGATCGTAGTGGTTGAGTACCTCTGTCTTATCTTGACCTTGAAGCGCGCCGTAGTGGCGCTCGTTGAGCTCCCAGTGATGGCGCCGTTCCACCTCGGTGTTCAGGCCACTTGGTGACAGTGTATCGATTTCTCTTAGGAGGATATTTAAGGTCTCGGTTGACCGACGGAGAACAGATGTAAAGGCCAGGTCAAACCTAAATCCACAGCGCGCCAACAGCCTACCAGCACTTTCTGCCTCGGCACGACCGGTAGCGGAAAGGTCTACATCTGTCCAACCGGTAAACCGGTTCTCTGAGTTCCAAACACTCTCGCCATGCCGCATAAGCACCAGCGAAAGATCACTGTCATCTAAGAGAAGATGCCCATTGCCCATTTGACTTCATCACTGGCCATGGTAGCCGGGTTCCAGGTCGGGCTAAAACTCCACTGCAGTGTCGCCTTAGAGATATCTTGGTGCTTTTCGAGTGTAGCCACTACCTCGTCGGCAATCTGGGGTCCAAGCGGACACATCGGCGTGGTAAGGGTCATAGTAACATTTACGGTACCGTCCTCGTTGTGCACGGCCTCATATATGAGGCCCATGTCTACAATAGAGAACCCAACCTCGGGGTCTATTACCGGCTGCATAACTTCCAGCAGTTCGTCTTTACTTAGCACCATTCAAAACCCCCTCTACCGTGTTCCATGCAAGTAATGCACATTTGATACGCACCGGATACTTTTTAACCCCTTCCATAGCCTCCAGATCTGAGATCGCATCTTCAAAATCCGGCTCCTGTTCTTCAAGCAACATCCCTTTAAACTGAGCCACAATACCGAGTGCCGCTTCAAAGCTGCGCCCGGTTAGAGCCTCACACAAAAGATTAGCGCCAGCGCAACAGATGCTGCAGCCGATCCCGTCGTAGGTAATGCGCTCTATCACACCATTGTTGACGCTAAGAAACAGCTCAAGGTCGTCGCCACAACTTGGGTTGGCCCCCTCTGCGTGGAAGCTGGCGCCTTCAATAGCCCCTTTATTTTTCTGCGAACGGTAGTTTTCCAGTATGATCTCTTTGTAGAGATCTTCTTCGTAGTTCATCTGTTGAAAATTCCCCTTACCTTATCGAGACCCGTAAAGAGCATGTCGATATCGTCAGTGTCATTGTAGAGATACATGGACGCACGAACAGTTCCCGGTATTCCAAAAAGGCGCATAATAGGTTGTGCACAGTGAAAGCCGGTGCGAACGGCTATCCCTTCCTGGTCCAAAATAGAGCCGACATCATGTGAGTGAACATCACCAAGATTAAAAGAGAAAATGCCGCCACGCGAGCTATGATCGGCCGGTCCGTAACTGACAAGGTCGGGAAACTCTGCTGCTCGTATGAGCGTGTACTCAATAAGACGCTGCTCGTGTTCGGCAATGGCCTCCATTCCTATACCCTGCAAGTAATCAACAGCTGCACCAAGTCCCATAACACCGGCAATATTTGGTGTTCCTGCCTCAAAGCGCTCAGGCAGTGGCTTAAAGCTCGATGTATCGCGTTTGACACGCACAACCATGTCGCCACCGTACATGAAAGGGTCCATGTCTTCCAACAGGCTCTCGCGGCCGTACAAAACGCCGATGCCGGTAGGTCCGCACATTTTATGTCCAGAGAAACACAAGAAATCGCAGTCAAGCTCAGCAACATTCACGGTGTGATGCGAGGCGTATTGTGCAGCGTCTACAAGCACTGGGACCCCATGACGATGGGCAGTATCGATTATGGTTTTTATGTCGGGTTTGTATCCGGTTACATTAGACATTGCGGTGACCGCAACGAACTTAACCGGCATATCAAACAACGCGTCAAGGTTATTGAGGTCAAAACTACCGTCCGGCAGCGCCGGGATGAACTCAAGACGAGCGCCCTTTTCCTGCGCAAGTTGCTGCCATGTGACGTAGTTAGCATGATGCTCAATCTCACTAATGAGAATGACATCGCCTGCGCCTATATTCTTTCGCCCCCACCCGTTCATTACGACATTTACCGACTCGGTTGTTCCGCGGGTGAAAATGACATGCCCGTCTGCGGGCGCACCAATGAACTGCGCAACTTTGGCCCGAATGGAGTCATACTCCTCAGTTGCAATTTCGCTGAACTCATATACACCACGATGAATATTAGCGCAATACTCCTCGTAATAGCGGACCTCAGACTCGATTACCTGCCGGGGTTTGAGCGAGGTGGCACCGTTGTCCAAATACACAAAGGACTTGCCACGCATGCTTCTGCCCAGATTGGGGAAGTCTTCCCGAATCTTGGCTATATCAAGGCCGGACCGCGTGAGTGTTTTGTCGACTGATACAGATGATCTCACGGTAGCCTCCCGTAATTTGCGTTATATCATAGCGCTTGGGTCAAGTTCCAAGCCGGTTTCCTCCCGCAGCGCCGTTGCCACGAATGTACGCGTGGCCGCGTCCTCTTTCACCAGTTCCATTTGATCTAGAATTTCTCGATAAAAGGCACCTACTAAGATACGTTCTGCTACCGCCTCGGGCAAGCCACGAGACATGAGATAGTACACCTCTTCAGGTACCGTAGATGTCATGGTTGCACCATGAGAACATTTGACCTC
>CAZQIK010000301.1:0-3488 GCA_964593085.1 uncultured Spirochaeta sp. | reverse complement strand
GGCAAATTGAGAAGAAGTACCGGTCAAAGACTTCACATTTTAGTCGAAAGGGTTTGTATATGTACTCCAGCTCCGAAGTCTGGTCGGATTCGATGCTGCTGGAAGAAGTGGCGCCGCCCATTGTTGCTACTGCCTGAGCGGCATTCTGGCCTGCAATCTCCCCTTGACGTTGTGCGTCACGCCATAGATGAGTTACCCGTCCCGCAGGATGCTCGGCGCAGTCTCCACAAGCGTAGATATCGGGATTGGAGGTGTGCAGCTGCCCGTCAACCCGTATCGCGGCTCCGGCATCCAGTCCTGCAAGCACCGCCACCTCGGTTCGTGGGCGAAAGCCCATGCAGAAGACAAGAGTATCTGCCCGGCATATCTCACTTCCGTCGCCAGCCTCAATGCGAATAGGCCTCTTGTCCTTGTGTTCCTGTACGGAATACCGTAGCGGCTGCACAGGCCGATGAATAGTAATTCCGTTGTGCACAAGGACAGCGGCTATCTCGGTGCCCGCAGCCTCGTTGAGATAGGGGCCGAGCGGATACGGCCCCTTGCCAATGATGTGTACCGTAGCGCCAAGCTTAGACAGTTGCTCCGCAACCTCAACTCCAAGAACGCCGTCACCGACAATAGCAACCACGGGGTTCGATAGACCGATGACTCGGCTCCGCAGTTCCTCAATTCGTGCAATATCATGCGAGTGCAGGCTTGTTGAGCGTAGTGCGTGCGGCAGCGGCGGGAGCACCGGAGCGGCGCCGGTCGCTAGGACGAGCTTCCGCCACGTGACGGTTGTGGCTATCCTCTCTTCCGGTCGGCTGACAAAAGTCAGTGTGTGAGCATCTGCATCCACTGCAGTAACTCGAAAGCCAAACGCGGTGTCAATGTTGTTAATTGCGTACCAGCTTTCCTCTTGCAGCGAAAATTCCGTTGGTTCAAAGCCATCTGCAATTACTTTAGATATTTTGGTTCTTTTATACGCAGGCCGGTCTTCTTCTCCTACAAAGAGAATACTCACCTCCGGAGCATTCATGCGTGCCGCTTCAACAGCTGCGGAACCGGCGGCTCCACAGCCCACTACAACGATATCGTAAAGATTGTTATCTTCCACTCTCTACTCCTACGCGAAATATCTGCATTTTTGTGTCCTGCAACAATGAGGAATAGCGTAACAATTTCGAGCAGCCGACCAGGAGAAATGCTACAATGCTGTAGTCAACATTGACAGCGAGTTAACTTTGCGTGTACTATAAGTTCATATCGATTCAGTGAACTTTAATCCCATCCGAAAGGAAGTATTATGCCGAATCTTTCCAGCAGTTACCTTGGACTTGAGCTTCGTAACCCTATTGTTGTAGCCAGCTCCAGTCTTACGAAGAACCTTGAGAATGTTAAAGCCTGCGCAGAGGCAGGGGCCGGTGCGGTACAGCTCAAGTCTATTTTTGAAGAAGAAATTGAAGCCGCAATTATGGATCTTGAACGGAATCCCAGTGGCCATACCGAGGCGATGGACTACATCCGGTCGGTCCAAACCTCATTCAACTTGGACAGCTACAAAAAGCTAATTCGAGACGCAAAGGCCGCCACTTCGGTGCCTATCATTGCAAGCGTAAACGCGGTGAGCTCGGATTGGTGGGTGAACCAGGTGAAGAGCATAGAAGAGGCTGGCGCCGACGCCTTGGAGCTCAATATCTCTCTATTGCCACATGATTATCGTGACACCGAGGAAAAGATAATTCAGTTCTATCTCGACACTGTTGCAGCTGTGCGCAAAGAGGTGAAGCTGCCGATTGCTGTTAAGATCGGGCATTACTTTACCTCCATTCCAGCCTTGGCGGAGAAGCTTCGTTGGAAAGGTGCCGACGGTTTGGTGTTGTTTAACCGCTTCTACCAACTGGACATAAACACAGAAAAGCAAGAGTTGAGTGCAGGGTCGCCCATTAGTGCACCAAGTGATATAGCTATTCCACTGCGCTGGGTTTCATTGCTGTATGGCAAGACTGACCTTCAGTTGGCAGCATCTGGTGGCGTGCATGACGGCAATGGTGCCGTTAAAGTACTACTTGCCGGGGCACAAATTGCCCAGGTGTGTTCGGCGCTGTATAAAAACAAGATCGAGTACCTCAAGACAATGGTTTCGGATCTTGAGACCTGGATGGAGACGCATAACTATAGCTCGGTTGATCAATTCCGAGGTAAGTTGAGCCAAGCTCATAGTGACCGCCCGCAAAACTATGAGAGGCTGCAGTATATTCAAACACTTGGCGGACACTCCAAGTAGATAAGACTCACTCGGTAGGGAAGCTAAGCTTCGTACCAAGTTGTCACAAAATAATACGGCCGCATAGGAGTACATCCCATGCGGCCTTTTTTGTTTTTTATGCAGCCAACCTATGCAGCCTTGGCTTATTCAGAGAAGATTTGTTCGTAGTCTTTAAGGCTGCCGTTGTTCAGACAAACGTCAATAATTCGCTTACCGTCGGCGCTCAGGTCGTCAGTGTAGAACTTCGAAATCTCTTGACGGAAGAAGACTGTAAGAATTTCGGCTCCGGCGTCATACCCGTCGGTACCAACTTCTACCTGCTCATCGACCATGAGTAGGCCCTTTGGCATGAGCTGGCCGTTGACCTTCAACGAGGGCAACGCATAACCAAGAAGCGGACAACGTGCATCCACCAGTTTACCAGGTCGAAAGCGCACACTGCCGCGACGTGCAATGTACTCGCGTGCAACCCATTCTGGATTAAATCCAACGTGATAAGCTCCAATGTACTGGTTCGGAATGAGTACATAGCGTGTACGGGGGGTAGAACGGATCTGCTCTAAAAGCAAATTGGCATGGCGAACCTTCTTTCCGGTCGCAAATGGCCAGTAACTGCCTACTCCCTCACTTGCGAGCCCCTCACTGCCGACAATACTCGGGTTCGAGTGTCCACGAGGTGCAACCAAACGCCACAACCACGCAAGGGCCGGGGGGAGAATGTGGAGCATTCCAATAATGCCGTAGTTGGGTTTATCACGGGTTGTGGGTGGCGTACGCACGCCGAAACTACGGACATCGACCTCCACAGGATCATTCACAATGCCCGGCATAAAACGACGTGGCATGATTACTCGAGGGTTGGGGCAGCGTTGGCCGGGGGCATCCATTGTGTGCTCCCAAATAAGCGCCGTAGATCCCGGCTTTCCTTCAATGTTCAAGTAAATGAGTGGTTCGGGCGGATTAATACACAGCCGTTCCAGTGACGGGTCGGTACCGTAGTCTTTCAAGTGATCTACACGAAGAAACCAGCCCTCTTCGGCATCTTCAACTACGAGGCGACCATCACTGTTTTGCAAGCGCGGGTCGGCAAGAGCCATATCGTCAGTCACCGGATGTATCTCACAGGTATCAAGTAGGTCGATGTAGTGATTATCTGCAGTGAGAATACTCTCAGCAAGCAGTATGCGGCCGTCCTCCTCGCGGTGTATGGCTTGAGTCATTTCGCTTTTGCCGCCACCGG
>CAZQIK010000300.1:0-3489 GCA_964593085.1 uncultured Spirochaeta sp. | reverse complement strand
TCGCTATCCACATCTCTTCCCGGGTCTTTGTCCGGGCTCAGCCCTGGATATCCTCACAGATATTATTCATCGCCTTACTCCTTAATGCGCCGGATTGGAGAGTGGCTGCAGGTAGGGCACCACACATCAAAGTTACAGCATCCCCACAAGAATAACTATATTGACTTGTTATAAATACTGTACGTACTATCGATGCATGAAAAGACACACTGGCCGTTTTGGCGGCATGCGAATAGTAGATTGGCGACTTTGGGTAGTAGGAATAGGCGTTGCTTTTGTGATGCTTGCTGCCTGTTCCTTACCATGGGATTCATCATCATCTGGTCGGGGCGGTGGCGGGCAGGCTTCGCTCCGGCTGGAGTTTGAGCGCGTTGAGTCTGGCGGCCTTGATCCATTTACGGTGACCGCCTTCCTGAACGTGGACGGTTCGCCTGCGGCTGGCAAGACAATTGATGTAAATGTACCCCGCGGCTCGGTGTCGGGCACGAGCGACAATGGCGACGGCAGCTACGAGTTTACCGTTACCCCTTCATCAACCGGCGTATATCCGGTAACTGTCTCCTATGGTGGTGCCTCTGTTCGCCGAGACGCACTGGTCCTCAGTGAGCTGCTTGCCGGAGTCGGGCAGCCGCTCTTGGTACCAGGTATGGTAAATACCGACGGGTATGAGGACGGGATTACCATTACACCGGACGGCGAGTATCTTTTTGTTCAGTATGGGCCCTTGTACTTCAGCGGAGTACTGTTGCACAGCACGATCTGTGCTGAGGCAGGTTGGACGCTCTACAATCTGGACACTTGCCCAGGAAAGCCGGATAGCTCCTGGGTATTCGGTACCCGCGGCCCGTACAGCGCTCCGCTTCGACCCGGTTTCCCAACCGGGGCCATTGTGAATGGCACCTTGAGCCATATTGATCTTCTAATTCCGGGTGACGCCAATGGGATCGTGCTGTTTCCCACCGTCTTTTATGGGTTCAAACGACAGGCGGACGGCAGCTTTGCCGAGCCCTTTAAGCTTGCCTTTAACGACAGTAAAGGCACAAATGGGCCGTTTGGGCTCTCGTTTCAGATGACCGGTCCAGATACTGCTGAGTTTGTTGTTGCGTGGAACAACTATTTTGACGGTCTTCCTGGAGTAGATGTAGCCGACGGCGCCAACGACAAACCAGATATCTACCTCGGTTCAATCACCATGGGGCAGAATACCAGTTTAGGCGATGTAAGCTATGTAGGCGGCTTTTTCAGCAGTATTGACCCTGCCATCACTCCGGTAGGCTTGGCTTCGCACGACGGGGTTCAGGGCAATCCACACCTGTACTATGACTCCTCTGGCGCGGTGAAATCGATCTGGGTGGATGACGAACAGGTCGGCCATGACATTACCGTCTATGTTCTCACGGCCGGATCCTTTCCCGACGGCACTTGGGCACCCATCACCTTACCGGCAAAGATCAACCCGTACACGCCGGGCGATGATGAAGCTTTACGGACATCTCAACCCTTTTTCGACGGCTCGCGGTTGTTTCTGAACCGGGGAACGCGCATTGTCTACCATGAGTATAACGGCACTCATGACTCGACCGGCTACGCCGATTCAGCCAATTGGGGAGAGGAAGTAGTCGCGCTTGCTTCCACCGACGGTGCGGCGATAGGTGGAATATTCGGTGTAGGGGAGCCGACTCTTGCCCAGCGGGACGGCACAACATGGTTGTATTTTGCTTATGTCGAAACTCGTGCAGCTGGAACCGGTGCAGGCCGCTACGACTTCAAGGTCGGCGCGGCCTTCGTAGATATTCCCAGTGTGCCTTCGGGGATGTAGACCAACAAGCCCTGCTATCTCGCGCCGTGGGCCAGGATGCTGAGCTGCTCCTGCTTGATGAACCTGCCGCCAGCGTATCCCGCCCGTGCCTGCTCTTAGTTCACAACGCTTACTGGGCCGTGGTCGTCACAATGGTCGCCGTGGGGGCGATGGAGTCTTCCGTCTACTATATAGTCGAAATGATCTCCGTGCGGAACCATCTCGTGATCGCAATCAACGTGGTCGCAGCTGCATTTTACCGGGTTGCAGTCGTCCGGGTTTGTCGCATCAACCGCAATGCGGTGCTCATCATAGTGCTCTCCGTGGGGATGATGCAGATGTCCGTCATGAAGATAGTCAATGTGGCCGTCATGGCGAACTTGTGTGTGTCCGCAGTCAGGCCCGTGGGCGTGTGGGTGATTGTGATGTACTTGATGTTTATTCATAGCGCACTCCTTAATGTATGAAGCGATGTTCATATGTTCACCTATAAATGTATCATGACTGTGCATGTTGTCAAGGATAAATGTTGGTGCTATTGTCGCCGCATGGCAGAGTTCAGCAAAGACGAGAGTGAAGAGCTCACCCTACTAGACGAAGAGCAAGCATCACACATGGCGGAGCTTTTCCAAGCTCTTGGTGAAGTATCTCGCATCAAGATTATCTCGGCGCTGACCTCCGGCCCAAAGAGTGTAGGGGTCTTGGCGACTGAGACCGGCTTTAGTGAATCGTCGGTGTCACATCACTTGCGGGGGCTCCGCCTTTTGCGCTTAGTGAGGGCAGAAAAGCAGGGGAGGCGGGTTTTTTATCGCATTGACGACCACCATGTCTTGGAGATCTTCCAGTGTGGTCTAGATCATGTCACTCATCCATAGCCACTAATTGAGCGCCTACTCATTAAGACCACGGCCTTTGGCTTTCACTGTGCCTCAATGGATCTGTGGCAGGAGAGCAGTGTGCATAGCGAGCTTGTGGGGTCGATTCTGGAATTCTTAGGCGTTTCATTGTGGATCGATTTCGGGGTTGGCGAAGCTCACCGCCGCTCATTCTGTGGCGAAAACAGAAAAATGCACCCAACAAGTTTATGGTGTTCGGGTATGCTACCTGCCGGGGCCTACGCCATCCGTGAGCACGAGTATGCGCTGGGTCTCACGGCTTTCTTCGAACCCGCATAATCTCCGGGTTGAAGTTGTCGTTGCCGTCGGTGTAGATCTGCTCGAAGTAGAGAAACTCGCCGTCGTCGGTCAAGCTAGGTTCACCGACCGCTAAGTCACTGTAAATAACCCGCTCCGGTTCGCCCCACGTCCCAGTAACCAGATTGGCTGGCGTACCCTCCCAGTCGTCGGGCATTTTGCTGCGGTAGATGGCGATTTCATAGCCCATGGAGTCGGCACCACGATTGGTTGAGTAATAGAGATAATCGCCGTCGTCCTCGTTAAATACGAAGGTCTGCATGTCGTCGCCAGCGGTGTTTATCGGTGCCGGTAGCTTTACTGGGGCCGTCCATTGGGGCTCGTCCCAGTCATCCGTGACAATTCCGCGGCCCATGTTGGTGGAGTAGAAAATATCTTTATCAGTTCCGTCCCGATCACTCCAGAAAAAGAGTATTGTTCCCGCGTCGTTAACCCACGGGTCTGCGTCCTCGTGTTCGGAGTCGGCGGGTATATTGTCCAACGACACGAGGGAGGACT
>CAZQIK010000299.1:0-3489 GCA_964593085.1 uncultured Spirochaeta sp. | reverse complement strand
GGGAATGCACCTGGGCCGTTCATTTAACTCATGCGGCCGGTGGAATGATGCGTATGATGTGTTCATGTATCTCTACTCGGAGTTGCACGATCGTGCCGCCGGAGTAGAGGTGGCCAAAATTCTTGAGCATCGCTTGGGTGACCTGGCCATGGCAGCCGAGATCGTTCTTACTCTGCTGTGCAGGGTGCAAGTTGGACAAGACCATGACGCCCGGTATTCACTCCAGCGGAGTAACCGGGTCAAACCGAAAGCTGGGATAACGGTCGCGTCGCTCCGGTATCGACTTGCTCGTCTTGAAAGGAAAATGGTCCGCCGGGACAATTAATGTGCCGCATGATCCGGGCTACCTCCCGCAGCTTCTCGATCTTCACGTTTGTGCTTTAGGGCCAGCTGATAGACTCCAACGTACTCCTCGGCTGGGCCATCCCAGTGGAACCGTAGCCGCATGCCTCGTTCACGAATGGACTGTAGCCGTTCTGGCTCTTCATGGTAGCATTGGAGGGCTCGCTCAACCGCATTAAGGATTTCCTGCGGTTCGGGGCGGTCGATAAGAAAGCCTGTGCCGTCGTCCTGTCCGGCATCCTGAACACTGTCGGCCAGTCCGCCGGTGCGAGTTACAATAGGAACGCTTCCGTAGCGTAGGCTGTACATTTGGTTCAGGCCGCATGGCTCATACCGTGACGCCATCAGAAAGAAATCGGAACCCGCTTCTATCCGGTGTGCCCAGCGATCGTCAAATCCAATTTTGGCAAAGAACCGAGGATTACGTGTGCTCAAGTCTCGTGCAGCTTGTTCGAATTCAGGTTCCCCATTACCAATAAGAACACAGTAGGCGCCCAGTTCATCAACAATACGTTCAAGAGTGCGATGATTAGGGTGGAATAGCTCAGCCATTCCTTTCTGATGCACCAGCCTGGTAACCATGCCAATAAGTGGCGGGTTCTCTGCCAACGCTGCATCTGGGAATCCTGCCCAGTCCCAGACATCCCTCTTTGCAATCCGTCTACCGTCAAGGTTGCCAACCGAAAAGGGTTGGCTGAGGTATGGATCGGCCTCAGGATCCCACAAGCGTTCGTCTATGCCGTTGAGTATTCCAAGCAGCCGATCGCTGCGCTGCCGTAAGAGACCATCCAGCTCGAATCCGAACCCCGGCTCTTGTATTTCCTCCGCATAACGTTTTGAAACTGCTACCAGCATGTCAGCGTTAAAGAGTCCGGCTTTCAGAGAATTCACCTGGCCAAAGAACTCAAACCCTGCAGTCGTATAAAGTTCCGGCGCAAGGCCCAATTGTGCGTAGTCTTTACGAGCAAATATGCCTTGGTACCCAAGGTTGTGGATCGTTAATACCGAGGCCGTATCTGCAAAGGGGCCGGTGTTTTCATGATGCTGGAGATACACCGCAGTGGGTGCAGCTGGCCAGTCGTGCGCATGCATTATATCTGGAATCCAGTCGAGTAGCCGGCACAGCTGAAAGGCCGAGCGTGAAAGCAAAGCAAAACGCGCGCAGTTATCGGGGTAGTCGCCGTTATTCGGGTCGGTGTAAATTCCGGTACGCCCAAACAATCCTGTGTGGTCAACAAAGTAGACCGAAAGCGGGCGCTCGGGGACACCAGTATCAAGGAGAGCGTGATACATGCCAACCCAATGCTCACCGCGTTCGCCGAACGGTACTGGAATGGTCTCGGCGCGTTTTTGAAGTATAGATGTAGTAATGTGGCCGTAGCGAGGGAGGAGCAGTTTCACATCATGGCCTTGTCGGCAAAGCGTTGTGGCAAGTGCAGACACCGCGTCTGCGAGTCCTCCGGTCTTAGCAAAAGGTACCGCTTCGCTGCTGATCATTAAAACTCGTAGTGCATTGTCGCTAATGGCTTTTCTCCGCTGATGTTTATTAGGCATGGTTGCAGCTTGTTGGGAAATGGCCGTGATTATTGATAGTAAGAAATAACAAGGTTGTCTGCAGCCTCAAATCCTAGTCGATCATACACCCCAATTGCTGATCTGTTGGCTTTTTTTACGAAAAGAACCGAACTTTTTTGTGATTCAGTGATGTTGTTTACGAGGATTTTCATGAGTGCGGTGCTTATCCCTTGTCCCCGAAGGGCGGGCAGGGTGTATACGCCGCCAATTTGGTCGTAGGTGAAACCACGCGCGTTAGTACCGGCCTTTGCGACTGCCTGCCCATCTTTGGTTGCAAAATAGACCAGTTGTTCGCGAAGTTCATGTCTTAGGTGAAAACGGGTTGCATGGGGATCGACTCGTCTGCCATCCACTACAACCTCTTCTTCTTCGTAAGCAACTTGCATGTCAAGAAGCCGGTCGGTGTGCCGCGGGTCTGCGCGATGATACTGACAAGGGTCAGCAGTCAGGTCGCTGCTTTCCACCACCAGGCCGATCTTTCGTGTCATGAGGAAATACTCAACCCGATATTTGGGCTTGCGACCAAATGTGACAAGAACCGAACGCTCAACGCCTTTGACCGCCTGCTCTCTGCCCATAAGAGTCATGGAACGACGTCCCGATGAGGGTGCTTTGCTCCCAAGTTCCGCCGCTGCACCGGCGTCAAGTGCTGCTCCGCTTAGTACCGGATATCGGAAACCGTAACTGTTTTCCATGGAAATCGCCAGAACGGGCTCGTCTGGGCCAGCTTGTGTAAAGTAGTCAAAAATCGTACGTCTTTTGAGTATGTCGAGTACAGTGCGTTGTCGGAGCTGCGCCCCAACCGAAGCACAGCCCCACTCATGGGTTCGCACGAACTCCTCCACGCGTGCGAGCGCCGACGCAGTACGCGCAGCGAACCAGGGCACTAATTACCTCCGAGCATTATGCGTGTTAGTCCGACGGCTCAAGAGTTTCCTGCCAGTCTAAGGGTAGAGTTCCTGAACCGGTGAAGTCTCCTCGGAGTACCGCAAAGCCACTCTCAAAAGACTCGTTGCCCCATCCGTAAATAGCAACCTTAGCGGCTACCCAATCCAAATCCCGAACGCGACTTGGACTTAAAACCGACAAGACTACTACCTCAAGATCCGTGCTGCTAAGCTGAGAAACAACTTCCAGGGTATTGAGACTTGATACGTTGAAAATGACGGTATCATAACCGGCAGCCACTCTGGAAACCATGGCGCGATCTGCTGCTGTTGAGCGTGAGGGGTTCATGTTCGTTAGTCTTAGCTCGGCTGCACTTGGATAAAAACGTCGTCCCACCGAGAAGAATCGTGGGTTATTACCAACTAAGAGAATGCGACGGCCGTTTGCTGGGTCTATAGGAAGCACATCGTTTCGCAGCACTGTTACACTGCGGGCCGCACTTTGGAAGAAAAAGTCACGGCCAGCCTCGTTGCCTAGAACTTCATTCGCTTCCGCTATGTCCGGCAGCACCGGCATTGGATTATTGGCTCGTAACATCCTGACCTTTGCGCGTAGAATACGTCGTACAGAGTTTCGAATGGTCTCAGCAAATTCAGGGTCCGAGAGATAGCGGTTGTGTACAAC
>CAZQIK010000298.1:0-3504 GCA_964593085.1 uncultured Spirochaeta sp. | reverse complement strand
ACCTCCCACGCGGTAGAGATCCTCCATTACGTAGCGGCCAGCCGGTTTCATGTCGCACACAATGGGTGTGGTGTCGCTGAATGCGTTAAAGTCGTCAATACTCAGCTCTATTCCCGCTTCATGAGCAATGCCGAGGAGATGCAAGACGGCGTTTGTCGAACCTCCAAGAGCCATTACCACGCGAATGGCGTTCTCAAAGGACTTGCGGCTGAGTAATGACTTCATGCTGCGCCCCTCGTGTATAAGGCCAGCAAGCGCGTTGGCACTGTCGGTTAGAAGTTGGTCACGATCCGGATGTATGGCGGGCACTGAAGCGCTTCCCGGTACGCTGAGCCCCAAAGCCTCAACTGCCGATGCCATCGTGTTGGCTGTGTACATACCTCCACATGCTCCGGCTCCTGGGCAGGCAGCACACTCAATTGCATGTCGCTCTTCATCGGATATCTTGCCGGAGCTGAACTGGCCAACGGCCTCAAAAGCCGATACAATATCGACGGATTGCCCTTCATGCTTTCCAGCGGCGATAGTGCCACCATAAACAAATACTCCGGGTACATCCATGCGGACAATACCCATGACCGTACCCGGAATGGTTTTGTCGCACCCGCCAATACCGAGCAATGCATCCATGGCGTGCCCGCGGGCGTCCAGTTCAATAACATCGGCCATGGTTTCGCGACTGACCAGGGAGGCTTTCATACCCTCATGCCCCATGGCCATGCCGTCTGTGACGACAAAGGTGTGAAAGGTGAGCGGCATAGTTTCAAGTTCGCGTAGGCGCTTGCGTGCAACCGCCGCAAGTTCATCCAGGTGAACATTACAGGGTGACACGTCACTAGCCGCCGATGCTATGCCGACAATGGGTTTCAGAAAATCTTTGTCCTTAAAACCCACCCCACGTAGCATCGCGCGGTTGGCTGTTCTTGAAAGCCCCTCGGTCATTTTGCGGCTGTTGCGATTATACGTCTCACTCATAATCAACCAGCCCTTCGGAAACCGTTGAGATAGGGGAGTGACGCAGCAGTTTTTTCAACAGCATCGATGTTTTCAAGTAACACCGCAGTTGAGTCCCAACTACCGTCAATGAGCGATTTCTTGAAAGCCGCCGGAATTTCAAAGTGATAGCGGTTAGGTCCCGCAATAACGGCACCGTTTGCAAGATCAATTCTTACAGTCATCCCCGGATCTTTCTCGACCTCTGCTACAAGCTGCTTAATATCGCTCGCGGGGAGCGTGACCGCCGGTATACCCATTGATGTGCAATTACCGGCAAAAATCTCAGCATAGGACTCGCCAATTATGCCGCGAATACCATAATGCGCAAGTGCCTGGGGCGCGTGTTCACGTGAGGATCCGCAACCAAAGTTACTGTTCACAATCATGATCCCAGCATCCGCGTAGCGCTCATCGTCGAACGGATGTCCCTTCAGATTACCGTTCTCGTCGTAGCGCACATCGTGAAACACGTACTCACCTAGCCCGTCAAATGTTACACACTTCATGAAACGTGCCGGTATAATTTGATCTGTGTCTATATCGTTACCATGGACGGGAACCGCTTTCCCCTCGACTGAACTCACCTTGATGTGTATCTCAGGCATGCAATTACTCCTGCTCTTCTTTAGTTCTTTCGTGTTATATGGCGTGAGTGTTAAATGGCTTGGCGAACATCAACAACTTGACCGGCAACTGCAGCTGCCGCAACCATAACTGGACTCATGAGTAAGGTTCTCCCGGTTGGTGAGCCTTGGCGTCCTACAAAGTTGCGATTGGACGAACTAGCACAGATCTGGCGCCCCTCGAGTTTGTCAGGGTTCATTGCAAGGCACATGGAACACCCGGCTCCGCGCCAACCAAAACCCGCTTCCGTGAAGATCCTCGGGAGGCCTTCAGCCTCTGCCTGGCGCGCTACTTGCTTTGATCCAGGCACTACAAATGCCTTGACGCTTGAACTCACTTTTTTGCCTTTCAGAAACTCGGCTGCTTCCCGGAGATCACTGATACGTCCGTTGGTACAAGAGCCAAGGAAAGCAATATCTATGGCCTGACCCTCAATTGCTTGTCCTTCAGTGAATCCCATATGAGCATATGCCTTGTCTGCAATTTCTTTATGCTCGTCCGGAAGTTCTGACACTCGGGGAAGACGGCCGTTTACTCCAACAGCCTGACCAGGAGTAATCCCCCAGGTAACCATTGGTTCTAAATTGTCAGCGTCCAGCTCAAACACATCATCGTACTCGGCATCTGGCCCGCTTGCTATACTGCGCCAGAAATCGGCCGCTCGTTCAAATTCGTCTCCTGTCGGTGCGTAGGTTCTCCCTTTTATGTACTCGATCGTGGTTTCGTCCGGACTCACATACCCAACCCGAGCGCCACCTTCAATGCTCATATTGCAGATTGTCATGCGTTCTTCCATGCTTAAACTACGAATAGTTTCCCCGGCGTACTCGTAGGCATACCCGATTCCTCCGTTAACACCAAGTTCGGCGATGATCTTGAGGATAATATCCTTGGCATACACCCCTTTTTTCAAGCGTCCAGTAACGTTAATGTTCCGAACTCGAGGGCGACTTATTGCCAAGCACTGGGTTGCAAGCACATCACGAATTTGCGAGGTACCGATGCCAAAACCTATGGCCCCGAAAGCACCATGGGTCGAAGTATGTGAGTCACCGCACGCGATAGTCAAACCCGGCTGAGTAAGGCCCAATTCCGGGCCAATAATGTGAACAATACCTTGTCTGTCAGTGTTCAGCCCAAAGAACTCGATACCATGTTTTTTTGTGTTGTTTTCTATGGCCTGCATCATCTCCTCTGCCAGCTTGTCCTGAAAGGGACGCTCTTGGTTTGCAGTCGGAACTATATGATCTACCGTGGCAAAGGTTCGTTCGGGATGAAGTACCTTGAGCCCACGGTCCTCAATCATTTGAAATGCTTGGGGCGACGTAACCTCGTGAATCATATGCAGCCCAATGAATAGCTGATCCTGACCTGACTCAAGTGTACGAACTTTGTGTAAATCCCAGACGGTGTCGAATAAATTGCGTCCCATTATGTGCTATTTTCCTCCGAAGAAAGGTCTTATGCCGTGGTCTCATCACCGCGCGCCATGAGCAGTTTTCCGGTGCGCATCATTTCTTGTACACCGTAGCGCTCAAATACACGGTTCGCGCTATCTAAGCGCTCCGAGTCCCCAGTAATCTGAAGTATCAACGAATTCTCGCTGACATCCAAGGGCTCACACTCCAAAGCGTGTGCAATTTGTAGCACATCTTTACGTGCCTCGGGGTCGCAGTGTATCTTAATGAGCGCCAGCTCGCGTTGCAGAACATCGTCGTCCGTACGGTCGGTCGCATGTACAACATCCACCAATTTATTCAGTTGCTTCAAGATCTGATGAAGCACCTTATGGTCGCCGGTAGCCACAATATTCATCATTGAGAATGTAGGATCAGTTGTCTCAGACACCACCAAGCTGTCGATATTGTAACCGCGGCGCGCAAA
>CAZQIK010000297.1:0-3505 GCA_964593085.1 uncultured Spirochaeta sp. | reverse complement strand
ATGCGCTCTCCTGTTGTTGCCCCTCTTGCTTTGGCCAGAACTGCCTAAGAAGATCAGATTTAAGTCCCGTTTCGTTAGCATCAAAGCACTCAGCGAGGATTTCCCACCCCTTGTCGAGCGCTTCTTCCAAAGGAATATTGACCGAGAGATCCATCATCGTCCGTTCAAAAGCCTCGCCGTACTTCAGTAGTTTCGTATCCCACTCACCCATGCGGAATCCCATGGATTTTTTCTCAAGCGATTCTTTATAGGCAGCATACAAACGAATCATTCCGTCCATTATAGCGCGGTGATCTTCACGAGTTTTGTCGTTCACCAGCTGTTTCAATCGTGAAAGTGAGCCAAAAGGCTCAATGCGTCCGTTTCGCAGATAGTACTGCCCTTCGGTGATATATCCGGTGTTGTCCGGGACGGGGTGGGTTACGTCATCACCAGGCATGGTGGTTGCACCCAAGATTGTAATCGATCCAGCGCCCTCGAAGTCGACCGCTTTTTCGTAACGTGAAGCAAGCTGACTGTAAAGGTCTCCCGGGTAACCACGGTTCGACGGAACTTGTTCCATAGTAATAGCGATCTCTTTCATGGAGTCCGCAAAGTTAGTCATGTCGGTGAGAAGCACCAGTACGCGTTTACCTTTAAGTGCAAACTTTTCGGCAACCGCCAGAGAGACGTCGGGAACGAGTAAGCTCTCGACAATTGGGTCAGAAGCCGTATGTACAAAGAAGATGGTGCGCGCCATGGCACCGCCCTCTTCCAATTGTTCCCTAAACGTCAGGTAGTCGTCGTACTTAAGACCGATACCGGCAAGGATGATCATGTCGACCTCGGCCTGCATCGCAATTCGCGACAGGAGATCGTTGTAGGGCTCTCCGGAGACCGAGAATATTGGTAGTTTCTGACTTTCAACCAGGGTATTAAAGACATCTATCATTGGTATACCGGTACGGATCATGTTACGTGGTATCACACGACGCGCAGGGTTTACCGAGGGGCCACCAATTTCAATAAGATTTTCTTCAAGTGCTGGGCCGTTGTCGCGCGGCCGACCGCTTCCGTCAAAAATTCGGCCCAACAAGTTGTCCGAGAACGATATCTTCATGGAGTGACCTAAGAAACGAACCTCGTCGCCAGTTGAGATTCCGCGTCCACCGGTAAACACCTGCATAGATACATTTGTACCGTCGAGACGAATAACTTCGGCGAGCGAAGTTCCGTGTGAAGAAATTACCGTCGCCAGGTCGCCGTAGCGAACACCGGAGGCGGTAACGGTAATAACGTTGCCCTGAATAGCATCAATTTTGCTGTATACTTTCTGCATGCTGCTTCCTCCGCCTTACGCTTTCGTTGTCTCGAGAATATCTACGGCAACGCGGTCAATACCGCTCTTTTTTGACTCAACTTGATCAAGTATTGCCTTTTCAAGCTTCTTAAAGTCATCACCGTCCCACTCGGAACCGTTGTAGTCGATAAACTTTTGACGCAGCTCGTTGAAGAAAACGCGCGCTTCATCCTTGCCTTCAAAGCCAAACTCTGTCCCAAGGATTTGCATTAATACGCGGAAGATGTGCTGTTGCCGTTCAACAGAAACCGCTGCGTCCACCGGGTCAAAGGCGTTTTGCTGAAGGTAGACTGCGTCCATAAACTCGCCCTTCTGGTAAATAACGTAGTCGTCAAGGCTCGTACCCTCCTCACCGACAACTTTCATCATCTGGTCTACTTCATTGCCGCGGAACAAAATGTCGCGAGCGTATTCCGTAGCTTCCTTGTCAACCGAACCCGGATACTTGCTCCAACTTTCCAGAGGATCTATAGCTGGATACTTGCGAGCATCCGAACGCTCGCGGGACAAACCGTGGAAGGCTCCCACAACCTTGAGCGTAGCCTGCGTGACCGGTTCTTCAAAGTTACCTCCCGCCGGACTAACGCTGCCACCGATGGTAACTGAACCCTTACTGCCATCCTTGAAACGCACCAATCCGGAGCGCTCATAAAAACCTGCAATAACCGATTCAAGATATGCCGGAAAGGCTTCCTCACCCGGGATCTCTTCCAAACGACCGGACATCTCACGCATTGCCTGCGCCCAACGAGATGTGGAGTCGGCAAGGACCAAAACATGCAGCCCCATTTGGCGATAATACTCGGCAAGAGTTACTGCGGTGTAAACCGAGGCTTCACGTGCAGCAACCGGCATTGAGCTGGTGTTACAGATAATAACGGTACGTTCCATAAGTGTGCGTCCGGTGCGGGGATCGGTCAACTCCGGAAACTCGCGTAAAGTCTCAACTACCTCACCGGCACGTTCACCACAGGCAGCAATAATTACGATATCGACCTCTGCATTACGGCTGGTGATCTGTTGCATGACCGTCTTGCCAGCTCCAAATGGCCCAGGAATGCAGTAGGTACCCCCTAGCGAGACCGGGATAAAGGTATCCACGATCCGCATTTTCGTGACCATTTGCTGGCCAGTCTTAAGGCGCTCCTCATAGTTGCTGATAGCTCGCTTTACCGGCCATTCAAACTTCATGGTGAGCTTAGAAACGTTTCCTTTGCTGTCTTCAATCTCGACCACCTGGTCCTCGACCGTATAGTCACCTTCTGAAACGATTGACTTAACGGTGTAGGTTTCCGTCATGTCAAAAGGGACCATGATTCGGTGCTCAAATATACCCTCTGGAACGGTGCCAAGCGTGTCGGCCGCCGTAACGGTATCTCCAACCTTCACCTTGGGAGTGAAGGTCCATTTTGTGGTTCTGTTGAGCGATGGTAAATACACACCACGCTCGAGAAAGAAACCCAATTGTTCGGCAAGCTCGGGTAATGGGTTTTGGAGCCCATCGTAGATCATGCTTAGCAGCCCAGGGCCAAGTTCAACCGCCAGGAGCTCACCACTAAACTCTACGGCGTCGCCGACACCGATACCGCGCGTCATCTCAAACACCTGAAGTTCGGCACGATTCCCGCGAATTCGAATAACCTCTGCCTTCAGCCTCTTATCGCCGATTGCGACATACCCAACCTCGTTCAAGGAGATAGTTCCGTCGACCTCGACGCTTACCATGTTGCCGTTAACTCCGACAACCTTTCCGCGTGTTTCCGTCATGTGTTGTTCTCCGGTTTCGTAGTATCCTCTGAGCCATAGAAGTTTTGGCTAACGCCTTGGTAAACTTCTTTAAACCGCTCCTCACCGTCGGGCCTGTTGAAGCGTGCCTTGCGACTCAGAACTTGTAGTCGTAAATAGTAAATTATAAGCTTTTCAAGATCGAAGAAGTGTCCAACTTCGAGCTCGTCAAGTAGGTTCCACTCCCAGCGCAATAGGACTTCCTCAGCCCGCAGAGGTGACTGCTCCTGTGATGCGGCTCGTGCAGCCTCCAGCACGCCGGGCATCTCAAGGTGTAAGCGCCCATCGGCATCAGGACGCAAATGCTTATCGGCACTTTGCTCTTTTTTACCTGCCCGAAGCACTGCCAACTGGTTTTGCATTCCGCGTTTTCGTCGATGC
>CAZQIK010000296.1:0-3513 GCA_964593085.1 uncultured Spirochaeta sp. | reverse complement strand
CAACGCATAACCGGAAGCAGCACCCCTTCGCTGTCCTGAAGGTACCGCAGTTCGCCTGCGGAGGTCAAGCGCGCCGCCACCCGGGCCACCCGGTCCGCCGCGGCACCCGCTTGAAATCCGGGGCCCGGCCAGCCATACTGGGGCGGTGACTGCCGAGCAGAAGAAATCCGTCAAACATCATCTCAAGCATTCCTTTGGTTTCTCGGGCTTCAAGCCCAACCAGCAGAACATTATCGATGCCTCGCTTGCCGGGCGCGACCTCTTTGCGGCGCTGCCGACCGGTGGCGGCAAGTCGTTGTGTTACCAGCTGCCAGCCCTCGTGCGGCCGGGCTTGACGGTGGTTGTGAGTCCGCTCATAGCGCTCATGAAGGACCAAGTCGATGCTGCCCGCGAGAATGGCGTGGCTGCGGCCTACCTCAACAGTAGTCAAGATGCTGAGACCGCACGGGGTGTTTGGCGTGAGCTTTCCGCGGGCTCGGTGAAGCTGCTGTATGTCTCGCCTGAGCGGCTATCCGGGGCCGAGTTCAGGGCGGCGTTGCGGTCATTCAGCGTGGCTGCGTTTGCGGTAGATGAGGCTCACTGTGTCTCGGAGTGGGGGCATGAGTTTCGACCCGACTATCGCACCCTCTCCAACCTGCGCACCGAGTTTCCGGATGCACCCATAGCCGCCTTCACCGCTACCGCAACTCGCGATGTGCAGCAAGATGTCGTCACTCAGCTTGGGTTGCGCGACCCACTGCTTGTGCGTGCCAGCTTCAACCGGCCGGAACTGCGCTATCGGGTGCTGCGCAAAGAGAAAGCCGAGCAGCAAATTGTGCAGTTTGTGAACGAACACCCTGGCGAACCGGGCATTGTCTACCGTGCTACTCGCAAAGCCACCGAGCAGACAGCCGAGGCGCTTCAGCATGCAGGAGTTGCAGCCGAGGCGTACCATGCCGGACTTGGAGACGATGTGCGCGCAGAGGTGCAAGAGCGTTTTGTGCGTGACGGCATTCAAGTGGTGGTGGCTACCATTGCCTTTGGAATGGGAATAGATAAGTCCAACGTGCGCTGGATCTTGCATGGTGATCTGCCAAAGAGTCTGGAAGGCTACTACCAAGAGACCGGCCGGGCCGGGCGTGATGGCGAGCCGGCAGACACGCTTCTCCTTTGGGGTGCACAGGACATTGCCATTATCCGACGTCACATAGAGAACATGCAGGTGGAGCATGAGCACCATGCGGCCGAGGAGCGTTTGCGGCAGGTGTTGCGCTACGTCGAGTCTGGTGTCTGCCGCCGTACCACGCTGCTGTCCCACTTTGACGAACAGCATCCCGGGAGTTGCGGCGGCTGTGATGTTTGCCTTGGAGAGATTGAGTTTGACGACTGCAGTGTTCCAGCGCAAAAGCTCCTGTCGGCAGCGGTGCGCACTGGTGAGGTCTTTGGGGCGCATCACCTGGTAGATATTGTGACTGGTACCGCCACCGACCGCGTTTTAGAGCGTCGCCATAACGAGTTGCCCACATTTGGTGTTGGCACCGAGCATGACAGGCAGTGGTGGCTCTCATTGGCTCGCGACTTGGAGTCAGGGTCCTACTTGCTGAGGCGTGAGACCGAGGGGGGCCGTCCTGGTGGGTTCATGCTCAGTAGCAAGGGGCGTCTGCTGTTGCGCGGCAAGGAGAGTTTCGCCGCCGCACGGCGTGCTGATGCCACAGCGGGCCGTGCGCGTGGCGGGGCGACCGGGCTGGCCGCTAAGACCGGCCCCACCGCGAAAACCGCGCAGCCCGCGGCGGCTGCACAGACGGCGCAGGCCGAGCAAACGGTGCTACGGCCCGACCAAGAAGCGCTGTTCCGCTGCCTCAAGGGCCTGCGAAAAAAGATTGCTGGCGAACGGGGCGTGCCGCCCTATGTGGTGTTTAGCGACAAGACCCTCAAGGTTATGACGCGCAACCGGCCTACCGACCCGTCCGCGTTGCTCCGCTGTCACGGGGTCGGCGACCGTAAGCTTGAAGCTTACGGTCCACGCTTTCTGGCGGCGATTCGCAGCTTTCTGGCATCTGGTGAGTGTGGGGATGAGTAGTTTATGAACAGCACTATACGCGAATTGAAGCCCGGGGAGAAGAAAGAGCTGACGAGCGCCATGCGAAGATGCTTTGGGTGGTTTGCCTCCTTGTTCTTTGATCTGGGGAATATGGCCTATGTCTATGAGGTCGACGGAGCCATTGCAGGAGGTATCACAATCTCGTCCTTCCGCATTGATAGGACTCGGCGCGGTGGAGTTGTTAAGTGGGTGTTCACACTTCCCGAAGCCCGCGGGCAAGGGGCGGCATCACTGCTCATTCATCGCGCCATGGAGTGGTTTGCTGTGCAGAAGTGCACGCACGTTTTTGCATGTGTAGAGGGATATAACACTGGCAGCAGCAACCGCTTTGCCGGGCTGGGCTTCCGTGTTTTTTCTTTTGCTGAGCAGCTTCGAAGCTTTGGCACGCACTTGCCGCAGGTTTGGCTCAAGACATTCCACGTTATTGATCTTGGACATTTTCTCTGGACACGGGTCCAACGTGAGGCAGCTCCCGAGGCTGTTGACCGGCCGAGTGCCGTCGACTCACAGCACGCTGTCAACTCACAGCAGACCGCGTTAGGCCAGCTTGCTGTGTTCGGTGTTGTGATGCTGCTCCACACGCTTGTTATGTATCTACTACCGCTACGACGCGGAGCAGAGTTGGCTCCGGAATATCTGTGGTCTGTGCCAGCTGCTCTTGGCTTGATTTTTGGGCTACGCTTTGGGGCGATGTGGGTGACCGCCGCTGCGCTGAAGCTGCGTCTCCGGTATCGCGCATGGGAGACTGGTGTGCTCATTGTTGCAGTTGTCTCAACCATCTTCGGAGGGATCTTCTTTGCGCCTGGCGGTCTGTATCCCGACCGTTCTATCTATCGTTATTCCGATTTGCTGTCCAAACTCGGGCCTATCGCGCTGTCGGGCGCAGCAGTAACACTTGCGCTTGGCTGGGTGCTATGGGCGGCCCGCGCGGGTGGAACGGTACTCGAAGGTAGCCTCGTGGCCGATCTCATGCTGAACTATATCAGAGTGTTCCTGATATTTGAGGTGCTCATTCCGTTCTTCCCTATGGCAAGCTTCAATGGGCGAAGAGTGCTGGATTGGAACCGGCCTCTCTGGGCGTTGCTCGCAATCGGCTCAGGAGCGCTCCTGTTGTTCTAAGACGACAAGCGCTTATGAGCCCGTGGCCAGTTTTCATCTGCGGCGCGAATGCGGGTAGGGAGATCCTTTAAGAAACGCCGATTAATGCGAGCGTTGTAGTTGAGAAACAACCGGTTGTCTTCTATGTGCCACGCGTTTGGGTCAATTCCGACCACCGACCCTTTGGACATAGCCCAGGCGCAGTACCCGCCATACTGGGGAGCATAGCGCTGCGGATCCGCTGCAAAAAGATCGCGGTGTTCAGTAGACGCGAACTGCCACTCGGCACCGTTCCACGTGTGTGAGTAACGTGGGTCACCCTTCAGCGCACACCC
>CAZQIK010000295.1:0-3517 GCA_964593085.1 uncultured Spirochaeta sp. | reverse complement strand
GGTAAGGAAGCGTAAGTGGGGATCAATAGAGCCAATAGGTGACAAGGTTAGAACAAATACCTGAGCCGGTTTCTTGTCTAGGCTTTCAAAGTCTATTCTTTTCTTGCTGACCCCGATTGCAATTACAAAGTCTTCGACACCACCGGACTTTGCATGCGGAATAGCAAGGCCATTCTCCATTCCGGTAGATATCTCACGCTCATGGTTGAGGAGGTCTTTTTTTGCTAGCTCGCAATCCGAGACCTTTCCGCTACGACAAGCAATTTCAAGCAAAGCTTCAATTACTTGACTTTTCGTTTTACCGGGCAATTTGGTTGCCACAAGGTCGGGTGTAAGGTATTCTCGTAACACAGCGTCATATTGCGACGCCGGGTAATTATTGTCAAGCAGAGATGACTTCATTAGAGAGAGGAGTAGCCCTTGGACCAAAAAGGTATAACGCATGTGATGGGCGTTCTTTTCACGGTAGCGCTGTTGGCGATTGTCTGGGTTGTCTACAACGAGAGCGCCGACCCCGCAAACCTTGGGCTTGGTGTGGTACTTGGTTTTGCTGCGCTCATGCTTACCAATACATTCGTTCTCAAAGACGACTATCGGGAGAACTATCACGTCAACCTCATTGCAATTCTCAAGTACATCCCGTTCATTTTCTTGCAGATCTATCTCTCTGGGTTTGATGCAATTTACCGAGTATTCACCGGACATGTGAATGTCGGTGTTGTTGAGATTAAAACACAACTCCCGACCGAGTTCCAACGTTCGCTGCTTTCAAATGCAATAACCCTGACTCCTGGCACGGTCACACTTGATCAGGACGGTGAAGACATGACCATTATCTGGCTCGACTGCTCTACTGCGGATCCAAGCGAAGCCGGGGAGTCGATAAAAGGAAGTTTCGAGCGCATACTCCTCCCACCTAAGGAGCGCACATGAATTTCTACAACGTTGTCATTATTGCACTCGTGGCGGCTGCAGTAGGATCGCTAGCACGTGTTGTCGCTGGGCCTACCATCTGGGACCGTTTGCTCGGGCTCAACGTAGTCTCTTCAAAAATTGTCATGGCGGTCATTGTCTTTGCGCTTATGCTGGACACCGGATACTTGCTCGACATGGCAATTATTTATGCCCTTCTTGGCTACCTTGGCGGCGTGCTCACGGCACGATTCATCGAACGCCGCGGCAACCTGTAGATGAAGCGGAGAACCCGGATATGAACATAATAATTGGTCAGATACTTATAGGAATAGGCTTAGTGTTTATCGCAATTGGCACCTACAGCCTCTTGCGCCTGGGTGATTTCTATACCCGAATTCTCATAACCTCAAAGGTCGACTCCATGGGGCTCATTACCATAATCTTTGGGGCGATGATCATTTCGGGGTGGACATTCTTTTCCGCCAAGCTTGCTTTTATTTTGTTGTTTGAGATGATCACCGCCCCGGTTGGCACCCACGCTGTTGCCCGCTCGGCCTACCGTAGCGGCTACCAAATTATCAACCATACACGGCTCTTCACGAAGCGGCAGGATAACAACCTAAATTCGGAGGGTGATATTTCGCGAACGGTTGAAGACTTTGGAGATTTAACATGAACACCATTATTGCTGAGGCGGCATTGCTGCTTGTCATGGCGCTCATGGCACTCTTAGCAATTCGAACCCAGATTCTTCGTATGGCCATTGTGTATATGGGAATTTTCTCTCTTTCGGCTTCACTCTTGTACGTCTTCTACCGCGCACCGGATGTCGCAATTGCAGAAGCAGTTATCGGAAGCGGTCTGGTCGCACTACTTTACTTAAGCGCTCTCAAGCGTTATCGCGTGTACACAATTGGTGTGGTTGGTTCAAACATGCCGAACATTAGTGACAAGCACATTCATGAGATTGAGCGCAACGCGGTAATTAACGATATTGCCGATTTCTGCGTTGAACGTGAACGGGAGCCACAGACGGTTTTTTCACAGGAGAGTATCGACGAGGCGCTGTTGAATACCAACTACGATATCGTTATTGAGGAGCACGACGGCGGGATACGCCTTTATGGTCACGATGAGAACTATCTCGTAGATGAACTTGAGTTACTGTTTTCAATCCGAGGTCGGGATACTGAACTTGAGGTTGTAAGATTTCGTGCAGGAGCCGGAATATGAAGAACATTGCTGTCGCGCTTTTTTGCTTTGTTATGTTTGCCGGTGTGGTGTTCCTCACCGTGGAACACACTGTTGAGTTGGAACCGACCCTCTTTAACTACTTCATTGAGCACGGCGTTGAGGAAACTGGTGCTCAGAACATTGTCTCTGGCATCCTCTTGAACTACCGCATGTACGACACAGTATTTGAAGCCATGATTCTTCTCATTGCAGTTATGGGGATGCTTCACTTTTTGTACACGGGGCACAGCCACGATGGCAAACACGACAAAAAAGCCGGTGGGCACGCCCACAAAGGGGGGCAAGAATGACTGAGAAGTCATCCATTATTGCGACAATGACCGGGCTCTTGTATCCGTTTGTTGTGCTTTTTGGCTTTTATATCATTGCCAACGGACATAACTCGCCGGGAGGTGGATTCCAGGGCGGGTCGGTCATTGCCTCGTTGTTTATCGCCAGATACCTGGTGTTACCAGCAGACGACTTCGACATGGATACGTTGCATCTCGTTGAAAAGGCCTTCTTGGTGGTCTTGTTGTTGTTGCCACTCGTATTCATTTTCCCGGGACTGCATCTCGTGCATGCACAGTTCAACGTGCCCTATCTCATTGCAATGAACTTCCTCATTGGAATGAAAGTCAGCCTCGGGCTCACCATAATTGTGTTTCGCTTCGGCTTTTTCCGGGAGGGTTAGCAACAAGTGGAGTGGCTTAACAGCAGTCACCTCAGTTTGGGCTTGTTTTTTGTAGGCCTATACGGGGTAATTACCCAACGTAACGTGATAAAAACCATTATCTCGATCAATATTATGGACGCCTCCGCTATCCTTTTTTTGATCACCGCAAACCTACAACCAGGTAGTGTTCCACCCATTGCAGGCGGTGACCCGGCTCGCATGGCCGATCCTGTTCCGCAGGCCCTTATGATCACCGCAATTGTTATCGGGGTGTCGGTGACCGCAATGTGTCTGGCACTATTCATTCGTGTGGCCCACCGCTATGGATCGTCGGACTGGGAGAAAATTGTACACAGGGTGGACGAGTAATGCTTATTCAATATATTCCCACGCTCTACGTATTGGTGCTCCTACCGGTTGTCGTTGGTGCTATTGGCTACTTCTTGCCACGCCGCATGTATCAAGGTGTACTGCTGGTGTTCGGCTTGGTTATGATTGCAATCTCGGCGGCGGTCTTCTACGAAGTTCGAGTTATGGGGGAAGTCGTTGAGCAGGTAGCCGGATGGGGTGACTCGATATCCATTAGTCTTCGGGCCGACGAGCTGAACGCACCGTTGGTGCTCATGACCAGCGTACTGTTCTTTTTGTTTTTTGTTTTTAACAGCCGTGCCCCGTACATGGACAACACATTCC
>CAZQIK010000294.1:2010-3520 GCA_964593085.1 uncultured Spirochaeta sp. | reverse complement strand
GTGCGGCGTTGCCGGATCTGGAAGGCCGCACCGCAGATGAGATTTTGGGGTACGACGCGGACGGTCTGCCCACATGATTGTTGATACATCGGCACTATTGGCAGTGTGAACTGAGCTACTGCTGCACAAGAGCCGCATAGAAGTACTTCCGTTTTCCAACGATATGCGCGTGCTTGCTGCCGAGGCATGGTAGCGCTACGGAAAGGGCCGTCACCCGGCCGGGCTCAACCTTGGTGACTGCTGCGCCTATGCCCTGGCCTCATTCATGAACGACACCCTCCTCTTCAAGGGTGAGGACTTCACTCATACTGACGTGCTGAAACAGTTCCATCCGTGAATGAAAGCTACATATCCCACTCTTATCCAGCCGTCCCATAGTACTCCACAGCCAGCCCCGGGATGTGAATAAAGTGCTTCCTATCCCGTGTGAGGAGTGGAAGACCGTTCGATTTTGCGGTGATCCCAATAAAGCAGGCCCATGAACTCACCGGGAGCTTTCCCGCAGAAGATCAACGCACACGCTTGTATCAAGAAGCACCTTCACCCCTGGAGTAAGGTTCGGTAGGCTCGGCCGCAATCATATCGTTCTCACGCGCCGCAATGAGCTGTTCCACCGTCCTGAGGTACGTATCACTTGGCCCAGGGTGTTCCAGCGTGTCCAGATACTGCAGCAAGGCTCCGGCGGTGTGAGAGGCCGGTACCAACACGTTTTTGATGACCGTGCTAAATGATTCATTTGAACGGCGTGCGGCCGCGAGAAGCTCATAGGCTTCCATATCTATGGTAATTGTCTTTACCGCCACTGAAAACCCTCCAACACTCTTAGCCATCCCTGTAAGTGCAGGGTAAGTGTACTTAATGTTCGTCCGTTCATCAACTTCCGCTATCGGTCACGGCGGCCGGGCTCAGTAGGGTTGGCAAGATTTTGACCAGTTGACGAGCCGATTTAAGGACGCCCGCATTTTTTCCAACAAAAAACTCTCCCATTGGTTGCGCAGGACAATCAGCAGCGCCGTTTTCCTTGTAAGTAAGTAGTAGAGGTGAACTCTATGAAAAACGACAAACGGCCTGCTGCCAAGAAGGGTAGCCGCTCGGGAGGCCAGAAGCCAGGCGGGCTGCCCCCCAAGAAGCGCGACACGCAGTCCCAAAGCCAACTACCCGCGCGCGACCAAGCCCACGACCGTTTCTTCCGGGCCTTCTTCGGTGAGCCCGCGCGCTTTGCCGCTCTGCTGCAGGAGTTCTTGCCCGCAGAGGTCTTGAGCCATATAGACTGCAGCTCCTTTGAGGTGCAGCGTGAGAGCTACCTTGATAAGCAGTTGCGGGGGCAGTTCTCGGATCTGGTGGTCTCGGCGAGGCTGAGGGGCGGAGATGAGGAAGAAGAGGCTCGTGAGGCACGCATCTACATTCTTACCGAGCACAAGTCCTATCACGACCGGCGTGCGCTCGTGCAGATCCTCCGTTACCAATCAAGCATCTGGTACCGCGAACGCAGCGAAGAACCCCGAAGGCC
>CAZQIK010000294.1:0-1910 GCA_964593085.1 uncultured Spirochaeta sp. | reverse complement strand
GAAGCACGTGGCGAAGCACGTGGGGAAGCACGTGGCGAAGCACGTGGCGTGCAACTTGGTGAAGCCCGGGGCGAACGCAAGGCGAAAAGCCTCATGGCGAAACGGCTTCACGAAGAGGGCTTTGCAGCCGGGGATATTGCACGGCTCACCGAGCTTAGTCTTGAGCAGGTGGGGGAAGCGATACACGACGGCGATGAGTAAGGAGTGCTCGGCACTCGCCGGGCCACTCTACAAAAGCCCCATCGTCCCAGCCATTAAAAAGTGGGAAGTCTGTTGCGCCCGCCGCCCTTAGCGTCCAAGGTCACGCCCCAGTCGCCGTCTTCGAGAATCTGTTGTCTAAATAAAGGTGTACTACTCTATTCCTCGAAGCTTCCCTCAGATTCCTCGAAGCTTCCCTCAGATTCTTCGAAGCTTCCCTCAGATTCTTCGAAGCTCTCGCAAACTAAGGGCTCTGCACTTGCGTTGTAGCGGGATTCGGGATCAAAACAGAACGGGGCGAAGAAGTCAAGTTCTGGATTGCGAACATCAAGGACAGCAAAGCTTGTTTCAAGCTCGGTCGTTTGGTCAGGAGTGATTTCCTCTCCAAAGTACGCTGAGTACGGGAATATGAAGAGTTCTGCGAAATCGCCATTATTCAATTCCGCCGCCTGTTGAGTTACGGGCACACCGTTGTTGGTTACCCGAACAGAAGAAAGGAATCCGAGGGTGTCAAAAAAGTCCCCCTCGCTGCCCTCCTGTTCTGCAGGATTAGATTGCGCCGCGAAGGACAATGGCGGACGCTCTATAAGCAGAGAAGGTCCCTCTACAACTGCTTCTGCAATAAGCCCCTGGTCGCTTGGCGAGATCCTACCCGCGCCAGGGCTCGTTTCCGTATAGGCATTCTTCCCATAGTTAAACTGTTTCCCGGCCTCAAATATGTAGATTCGGTGCGAGAATTGACTGTCATTTGTTTTCCCGAGATACTCAATTGCGAATCCGCCAACTTCACTTTGGTTCTCGTTCTCCAGATCGGGCACTTCTGCAGGATCGTAAAGCGTCATTGTTCCGCCGGCTTGGTATGCCTCAACAATAGGAACATTGAATCGTGTGCGGAGAGTGTCGAATATCAAGTCGAATCCGCCGTTGAGATTAAGCTGCACAGAACTTGGTGCTCCAGGCGCTGCTTGTACTGAGTTCTGGGTGATCCCGATGGAGTCGAACGCGACATAGTCCGCAATGCAGCCTAAGTCTGAGCAATTTTCTTCGCCGTCTTCGTTGAGAGGTATGAGTCCGGTTGCGACGGCAGCAACAACATAGTTACGGTTCAGCGGTAGGTCATTAAAAACGACAGATGCCCCGGCCTCCGAGGTTGCCAGTTCAAGAGAAAAGCCTGGCTCCGTATCCGCCGGCGTGAAAGTGCCGTAAGGAACGTCATCGGTGCGATAGTATCCAACAAGCCCAGTTGGTTGCGGGCTGTCGCCAGTATACTCGAGTAGATCACGAAACTTCAGCGCGGCGTCATCTGCGTCAAAATACCGCTCTTCCACGACAAAGATACTAAGGGGACCGCGCATCTCTATAGGTTCACCAACAGTCTGAAGTGCTCCAAGTTGTGCGGCGCGGAGTGCCTCATCTGGTATCGATATCTTCATGGCAATAGCGATATCGCCGCTTTGGTCACTGGGTTGCCAGTAGCAGCTTGCAACGAGAACCGCAACTACTATGGATACGAGAACGGTTCTGATGGTGGGTTTCTTCATTTTCTGAGTAATATTCATGCAGCTCTCTCAATCAAGGTACGGCCCGGCACTGTCATCAAGCGTCCACTGCACTTGAATCCCGCCGGATGTTGGCGTGCCCTGCGTTGTGTCTGTGTTGGCGCGTACGCCTTCTGTCCGGGGTGCTTCACCCGGGGGTGAGACAAAGACCTG
>CAZQIK010000293.1:0-3550 GCA_964593085.1 uncultured Spirochaeta sp. | reverse complement strand
CCCAAACGTGCCTCAAGCGTATCGAACTTCTTGGGATTAATGCTCTTGAAGATAAAATCTTTTCGCACATGAACTCCAACCCGCTCGAATAAGTCTTCAACCGCGGCTAGTACGAAACGGTTTCCTCTATAGTACTGCAGAATCTCTACAATACGAGCCGCACCGTCGCGCCCCTTGTCCAGAAGAAGCTCGGACTGATCGGCAATGTGCTCCGGCAAAGCCGGGTCTACCTGTATGCTATAGGTATTAAACTGCGCGTTTTTCTTGTCACTCAAGTTCACCCGGCTGAAACTAAACAGCTCCTGCTTCGATATATTTTTGTAGCGTCCGAACAGGGCTGCCGCCTCTTTGCGAAAACGCTGGTGATACGCATCGGCTATTCCTGTCTCTTCCAGGATGCGGAAAAACTCCTCGGAGATTCTCAGACCACCGACGGGAGCGGTACTTTCCATTCGCTTGGCGTCAATGACCGGTAAGCCTACAATATCCCACTGCTTGGCTCCATCCGGACCAAAGTTTCCAATAGTTACTTCGCCGATATTGGCTCCAATTCGAATTCGGATCTGGAAAAGCGCGTTAATAGATGATGAAAACTCACCGCCCCCACGCAGGGTAGAAATGATCTGAAAGGCTTTCTCGAGAACTGCGCGGGTTTCTCCAGAGGCGCTTTCAGCAAGAAACCTGTCACTGGCTTGATTAAACAGTGTACACACACGCTGCATCTCAATACAGGTGAAAAAAAGTTCGCGGGCAATGTAGCGGGACACCTGTTCTTCATTTAGGCCCCGTACGCGCGGGTCAATAGTGCCTCCGTAATGGAACATAAGGCTGTCACCCTCAATCTTATTCAGATACCCACCATGGCGCTTGAGGACAGTGTTAAATGCGGTATACAGCCCGTCAAGAACATCTTGATTCTCGTTGGCACTCAAAAACTTAGAGAGGTAGGTGTAGTCGGCAATGTCCATAAACGCAACGCCGATAGTTGAGAGCTCGGAGTGTTGCGGGATCTCTCCCATCTCAAGGATTGCACTCACAAGCTGCTTTGGAAGATAGTACTCCTCTATCTGGCGTCGCAGCTCATCTTCACGAGTATCGGGCTTAATGCTGTCGAGTTGAGCTTTACCGTTGTTCTTCATTGTAGCTCCGAGTTGCACTCATTGAGTGAACTATGTAGTCCTGACATTGAACTCATGGTAATCTCACATCTCCAGTAGCGTTATAAGCTCAGCTTCAGATATGATCGGCACGCCCAACTCCTGTGCTCGTTTATTTTTGGCCGACCCTGAACGTGGCTCGTTTGTAACCAAGTATGCAAGATCCTGCGTGACGGTGCTCCGCACTAGTCCGCCAGCCTCAATAATTCGCTTTTCCGCCTCACTGCGTTTCATCTTTGACAGCGTACCTGTGATACAGAGACTCTTTCCGCGTAAAACGCCGTCTTTGGGAGGAGCCGCAACTCGTAGGACACCCATACCAAGCAGCTCATTCATTTGTGGTGCAAGCTTTCGTAGCCCGTCAAGCACCGTCGCAGCAGTTATTTCACCAATTCCGTCGACCGCCGCTAACTGCTCAGGCGAAGCCGATCGCAGTTCGTCTAAAGTATCGTATCCCGCAGACACCAATCGTGCAACTATCAATTCTCCTATTCCTTCAATATCAAAGCCAGCAATGAACTGCGGGAGCGGCAACTCGCGAACGGAGCCAAGATTCTCCAAGGCCTTGCGTGCACTCACCAGTCCCATGCCCTCGTAGCCAGCAATGTCATGCTCCTTCAAACGATACAGATCGGGAATATCACGCAGCAGGTCGTCGTCAAAAAGTTTGCGCACCATAACCGGTCCAAAGTCTTTGACCCCGAGTACCTCAATCCACTTGCGGATTCGATGTAGTCTACGCTTTGGGCAGTCAAAGTTCGGGCAGAATAATCGCGTCCCAGCGTTATACAGCTCCGCTCCACAGACTCCACACCTCTCCGGTAGCTTGATAGCCGCGGCATCCGGCGGATTATCTACCAAACGTTCGATCTTGGGAATGATCTCGCCGCGCTTTGTCACCGCTACTCGTGAGCCTATGCGTAGATCAAGTTGGTCAATCATGCGTGGATTGACGAGGTTTGCCCGCTTCACCGTTGTGCCAGCCAGTCGCACCGGTTCTATGATCCCGATTGGTGTATACAGATGCCCGGATTCGCTCCAACGAACCTCCCGCAAGGTACTGACTGCCTCTTCAAGCTCAAACTTGAACGCAATCTGACGCTCCGGGCGCGCCCTGCGGACATCGTCCAGGTCGATCTCGAGATCCTTGACCACCAGACCGTCAATGTCAAACTCCATCTCGGGGCGGCGCTGCATAAGCTCCTCTCGATAGGCTATGACCTCGTCCGCCGAGTCGCAGAAGCGATACTCTACAACCTCTATCCCCTGTTCCTGTAGCCACAGCAGCTTGGCGCCCTCGTCTCTAAAGAACTCATCGTCTTCCGCTGCAAGCGCGTCATAAACGACCACCTCAAGGAGCTCGGCTCCTTGCCCATCCTTGCGTTTCATAATTCCGTTTGCGGCATTACGACAGTTGGCCTTGTCCGGGTAGTGCTCGGCATGAATGCTGCGTCGCATCATAACCTCACCTCGCACAGCGCCTTCGAACTGCAGATCTAGCCGGGCAGGGACACCCTGCATCCGACTTACGTTAGCCGTCACGTCGTCACCTACCGTACCGTCCCCGCGGGTTACACAGTAGGCAAGCCGACCGCCGTTATACTGGAGCTCTATACTGGCGCCGTCAAGCTTGTGTTGTGCAACCACCCTGCCGTGCCCGACCTTCTCATACCACCGCCGAAAACTGTCCGGGTCAGCTGCCTTGGCCTGGCTATTCATGGGCATGATGTGGTTTCGTTTTGAGAATGCCTCGCTGACATCATGTCCCACGGTCTTAAAAATTTCATGGTTCGGGGCACGTTGCGCCAATTCATCCCAGAGCGCATCAAATTCGGCGTCACTTATCTCCGGTTCATCATTGTAGTACTTGTCTTGATGATACCGTACGAGTTCAGCAAGCTCATTTATTCTATATTCCATGCGAGATATAGTATAACTCTATGAACGATGTACGACTATTCGTTGCCATACCCGCTCCGCGTGAAATGCAGCAAGATCTGGTTGCTGCAGGCCTCCGACTCAAGCAGCGTCTCAGTGAGGCACAGTCGACCATGAAAGGTGCTCACATGCAGGCTGCTTCAGCTGCGAAAAACAGTCGGCTACGAGTTCGCCTGATCCCGCCGGAGAACATGCATTTGACCCTGTTCTTCTTGGGCGACACGCCCGCAAGCGAAATTCCTACGGTCGAGCAGCAGCTTGCAGCGGTCGCTAAAGTCTTGGCCCCACCGCGCTTTTGTGCTGCGGCTGGAGGTGTTTTCCCAGCACGGGGCACCCCGCGTGTAGCCTGGTGCGGTGTAGACGACCCAGACAACAGTCTGGGCGGTGCGGCCAATGCGGTTGCAGCTGCACTCGGCCGCGGGCTTGAGCGTTTTCGGCCCCACTTTACTCTGGGG
>CAZQIK010000292.1:0-3559 GCA_964593085.1 uncultured Spirochaeta sp. | reverse complement strand
GGCGCCTGGACGCTCTCACTCGGTGCATCTCAGACATTCGCAGTGGGTACCTTCTGGGCGCTGTTGTTTGGTTTCGGTATGTTCTGGGGTTCGGTTATCACCAACAGCTTTCCCATGTTGTGGCACAAGGCAAGCTATGACAACATGGGGATGTACACCGGCTTGTACTATCTTTTTTCTCAGACATCCGCCATTGTGGCGCCGCCAATCTCCGGCATCATTGTTGATCTCTTAGGACTCAGGGCGATATTTGGGTTCGCAGCCGTGTGCATGCTTGGGGCCTTCATAGTAATGAACAATGTGCAGGGCGGTGAGATCGAACGCGCGGCAGATTAATCTACCACGCAGGAACCGGTAGAGAGTTATCGGAATTCCCACGTCGATATCATTGTGAAAAACCGCGTGACGCTCGTGTGCATTTCCTCAATCCGCACCATACGTTCAAGTATGAGCAGTTCTCGATCACCACTGACTTCATGCATCCACCCCGGAAGCTTCTCTCGTATGTGTCGGCTAATGACCTCAAGACGCTCCTGTGAAAGCTCCATGGTACTCTCCAACACACTACTTCGTACCGCTGACCTTCTACTTTTTGCCAGTGACCTTAATGATGTGGTAGCCGAACTGTGTGGCAACCGGGTCGGTTACCGAACCGACTCCGTGTCGGCGAACGGCATCTTCAAAGGGCTTTACCATTTTGCCTTCTCCAAACCAACCGAGATCACCGCCGCTCGACTTGCTTGGGCAGGTGGAGTGGCGGCGGGCCATCTCCTCAAAACGGGCTCCCTGTTTGATCTCCTGCTGCAAACGCCGCGCAAGATCTTGACTCTTTACCAGTATATGACTTGCTCTCCATTCCATTCCCCAAATATACCACATTCCTGGCAGTCAAGGCGATACCGGCAGCGCGGTATCGGTAGCGCGAGTACATACACTTGACCGGCATACGTGCTCCAGATAGTATCGCCTGCATGATGAGCCCCGAGGAGACCGGAAAAACTATTGCACGACTTAAACGCATAGAGGGTCAGGTGCGAGGTTTGCAAAAGATGGTGGAGGAAGAACGCTACTGTCTAGATATCGTTGCCCAGACGAGGTCGGTAGCGGCCGCGCTCCGCGGCGTTGAGAACATCGTCCTCGAGAATCATTTGAACACCTGTGTGGCAGATGCCATGAGAAGCCCGGATGAGGAAGAACAGCGCAAAAAAGTCGCCGAGGTCATGGCGCTGATTTCGCAGACACGAAAAAACGGGTAGCCAGCCTGCGCCTGCGGGGCTGGTTCCTTCGGGGCCGCTGCTAATCAACCGGTAGCTGGCTGATTCCTGCGGGGCCCTTGGCAATCAACAGGATGGCGTTACCACTCACCACGATACAAAGCACCGGCATCGCTGTACAAATGTGAGGCCAACCACGCTTCGGGGCGTATGTGGCGGTCTCGCCTCATGCGCATGGGAGAGTTAACCACCACCGTGCCAGCAGCAGTGGAAACCGTATGAAGGTCAGGGTCCAGCAAGTTCATGTGCTCAACGATTATGCCGCGCGTATAGTGATAATGTACGTACTCGATACCCCCGTTTTCATGTACAGCAAGCACTATTGCTGCATGTGTAAGCGGGTCATCCCACTGTCCGCTGCGACTTCGGTCGTATGTGTTGTCCCAGAAAATAATGTCACCCGGAGCCGGATAGCGCCCCGGATTTCCCGTAGTACTTGCCAAGAGACCGTTGTCAGCTGCCATCCGGTAGAGCCGCAAAACGCCGTTGCCACGGAACTGCTCGAAGGCAGGCCGCAGATCAATTCCACCATGATGATACACCGCGAGGATGGTGCCGCTGCAGTCGAGGGGGTATACGCTGCCTTCAAACTCCAACCGCCGAGCCCCGACCAGATCATATCCTGCCGCGACAATTGCCGCCTGCTTTGGGCCAAGATCCTTAATGAGCTCCGATGCGGTTGCGTCGGTATACCCGCGCGACAACGCAGCTGCAGAGGTGGATGCACGCTCAAGCTGTGTCTCCTGGAATTGAACGCCCCACGCAGGCAGATTCAGGCTGGTCGCGCAGCCACCAATAACCCAGAGACTCATTTGAGCAGCAGCAAGTAGTCGAAAAGGGCGTGAAAGGTGTCGTTCCATGTACGTCTAAGCTTATACCGAGCCTTAGCGGAATTCAATTCCCTTGCGCCGGTAGAACCGCAGCAGAAAAAGCTCTTGCGCCACAAACAGCAAAACCGGAACCACGAGAAATGCGAGACTAAGCGCCGAGGCAAGTGCTCGGTCGGAGCCGGTTACAAAGGGCACAAGGTAACCGGGGAAGGAGCGCACCACGCCCCCACCAATAAGAAAAACTAAGAAATACTCAGAAAAGGCCACCAGGAATACAACCGAGCCCCCCGATAGCCCAGCGGGTAGCACCATTGGCAGTTCCACTTGCCGTAGTCGCTGCCACTCCCCAGCACCAAGATTACGAGCGCATTCATCATAGGCCTGTCGGTAGGCAAGATACCCAGTTTTGAGACCGCGCAGCATGTAGGGGTAACTAACCAAGGAAAGCACAAGAACAACACCCAGCACGGTGTCGGCAAGTCCAAGTCCAATAAAAACGACCTGCAGCCCCATTGAGAAGGTGATGGCAGGCACCAGAGCCGGCGTCAGCAGCAGCGCCTCAAGCAGTGTTTGTCCCCGAAAGCTATAGCGAGAGAGGAACTGTGCAGGCAGCCAACAGAACAATGCCGTTGTTAGCACCGCAGCCAGCGAGTACACAGTTGTGCTAGCCAGCGCCCGCAGTATTCCCTCACTATTGGCCGCCACAAAACGCCAGGCTCTGAGTGAGTAGACTTCTGGCAGCACCTGTGGAAATGGCCAGCGTCCGGCAAACGCGGCTACTATCAGGAACAGCATAGGTAGGACAATGAGCACAACCAAAGCCACCCAGAATACAGCCCGGCCGGAGACGGTGGCACGTCGACCCGCAGCAAAGCCTGGGACAACAGATCTCATAGCCGTCGCTCCCGTTCCTCTACCCCACGCACAGCGCGAGCATACAGCAGCACTAAGCCCAGCCCGATGAGAAACAACAATATCAGCATTGCCGCGGCAATTGGTCGTTCTGCAATGGGCCGCGAGAAGTAGAGCCGGTACAGGTAGAGGCTGATCATGCGAGGCCGACTCTCACCAAGAACAAACGGTAAATCATAGGCTCCAAAGCTGTATACAAAAATGATAATGGACACCGAAAAGACTCCCGGTAGCAGCCGTGGCAGCACAACCTGCCGGAAACACCTCAGCTCACCGGCCCCAAGCATGCGTGCGGTCTGTATGTACCCATCGGGAATGCGGCGCAGGATCGGGAATATCAGCAACAGCACAAAAGGGGTAGTCTTGTAGACGTATCCAAGAATGATGCCAACGCCGTCACCCCGGAACAACGGGGAACGGAACGCCCTCGCCACCCCCACCGCTTCAAACCCTGCAGCAAGAATGCCGGTCTGAGAGAACCACAGCAGGGTCCGGCCCAAGGCCCGCGGCCGACCTCGTCGATCCCGGCGACGGGCGCGCGAC
>CAZQIK010000291.1:0-3570 GCA_964593085.1 uncultured Spirochaeta sp. | reverse complement strand
CCCTGGCTGGGGCCTCCTCCATGAGGAGCCCCCTATACATCACCCCGACTCTGTCACAGATATAACTCACCACCGCCAGATCGTGGGCAATGAACAGCATCGACAGCTGGTACTCCTCCCGCAACCGCAACAGCAAACCAAGAATCTGTCCCTGTATCGAAACATCCAGCGCCGATACAACCTCATCGCAGATCAGCACCTCGGGGCGTACAATAAGCGCCCGAGCAATAGAAATTCGCTGTCGTTGACCACCGGAAAAATCCGTCGGTCGGCGCTCAAGATCATCAACCCGGAGTCCTACATCTTCGAGGATGGCTGCCGCCTCGTCTCGTGCCTTCTTTTTTCCGGGCCAGCTGGGAAGGTAGCGATAGCCAGCCGTCAGTATATCAAGAACGTTCATTCGAGGATTGAGCGAGCGTGCCGGATCCTGAAAGATGTACTTAATCTTGCTGCGCACTACATCCATTTCACGCTTACTTGGTCGCGTCAAATCATGGTGCTGGCCCCCGCGGTCGGTATACTCCACCTGTCCAACATCCGGATGGTACATACCTACAGCAAGTCGCGCAGTGGTAGTTTTGCCACAGCCGGATTCTCCTACCAACCCGTAAATTTCGTTTGGACGCAGTTCAAGCGAGACGCCATTCACTGCATACACAAAACGCCCCACCGGCGCAAAAAACCCGGCATCAAGCGAAAATCGCTTTTCCACGTTCTTAAGAACGAGCATAGAGGTCTTCTCCCTTTACGCCCGGATAGATACAGCGGTGATCAACACCCGCCTCTGAGCTCAAAGCAGGAACGGCCGCCCGGCACTCCGGGCCTGCCAACGGGCAGCGCGGTGCAAAGGGACATCCGGGCTCAGGTCGGGTTGGATCGGGTACTCCGCCACGAATGATTGCAACTCGCCGACTGCTGTGATGATCACCCATGCTGAGTATCGAAGAAAGTAAGGCGCGGGTGTACGGATGGCGCGGAGCGTGGAGCACCTGTTGGGCGGGCCCTTGCTCAAGAATGAGACCTGAGTACATTACCACTACCCTGTCGGCAATACCGGAGATGAGCGCGAGGTTGTGGGTGATGAACAGAATAGATAAACCTCGACGCTCCTTCAGTTCCAACAAGAGCTCTATTATTTGCGCCTGAATAGTTACATCTAGTGCAGTCGTCGGCTCATCTGCAATGAGTATCTTGGGGTCCGATGCCAGAGCAAGCGCAATCATCACCCTTTGTAAAAGGCCACCGGAAAACTGATGCGGAAAATTGCCAAGCCGCTCGGCCGCCTGCGGCACCTTAGCCTCTTCAAGCAGCTGAATAGAGCGGCGCCGCGCCTCCTCGTCACTTATGTCAGGATTGTGCGCGCGCAGAGTCTCGCTCATTGCCTTTCCAATTGAGTAAATTGGATCAAACGACCGCCCTGGCTCCTGAAAGATAATGCCAACCTCCTGACCGCGGAAACGGCGTAGCTGCTCGGGGTTCAGGCTCAGCACCGAGCTATTATTATAACGAATATCCCCACCGGCAACCTCGCCGTTACCCGGGAGTAATCTAAGAATGCTGTGAGCGGTCACGCTTTTCCCCGATCCGCTCTCGCCGACAATTCCCAGAACCTCACCTGCGGCTACCGAGAACGAGACTCCCCGAACCGCCTGAAGCAGTCCTCCCGCCGTAGTGAAATTTATCTTAAGGTCTTGAACTTCAAGTATCATGATCCGATCTTTTTCTCCCGGTAGTAAGGGTCAAACAGGTCGCGGAGTAAGTCACCAATAAGGTTAAACGCCAGTGTCGTCAGTAACAAGAACAAGCCCGGATAGAGAAACCATGGAAAGCTCCGTAGGTTATTTAAGGTCGATATTTCACGGTTCAACAGACTCCCCCAGCTAACGGCTGGATCCACAATTCCCAGTCCGAGATAAGACAACACCGTCTCACCCAAAATGAAACCAGGAATTCCCAAGGTAATGCTTACAATGAGAATAGAGGCCATTTGGGGAATGATCTGGCGAAACACAATTACCAGCGGTGGGATACCGTCCAGTTCGGCTGCGGCAATGAAGTCCTCACGTTTTATCGCATGCACCATACCGCGAATGAGACGCGCACTCCCTGGCCAGCCGACAAAAGAAAGGATGACGGTAATTAACATAAACGACTGTCCGCTGTCCAGTTCACGTGAAAGCACCGAGCGCAGAAACAAGATGAGATACAGCCCCGGTATAAGAATGACAAACTCGGCAAAGCGCATAACCAGCCAGTCGAACTTACCACCGTAGTACCCGGCCAACCCGCCCAAGGCAATTGCCAAGGTGAGAGAGATCGTTATCCCCACAAATCCAATGGTGAGCGATATACGCGCCCCATGCCACACCCGCGAGAAAAGATCACGCCCCATATGGTCGGCTCCGAAAACAAAAACCGGCACATTTCTACCGCCATCTTCCCATGTGGCACCGCCAGATCTGTACGGCGCGTTCACTCCAAATAAACGAATATTCGTGCGGAAAAGCCCAAAGAATTCGTACTCCGGCCCGCGAACAAATAACTCTACTCGGTGATATCGTCCGCTCACCCGCGCGTACCGCCAGTTAAGCTGATCCACTAGCACTCGTTCCTGAATCTGCGGACCAAACCCAAGCTCCTGCGAATAAAAGGTGAGGTTTGGCGGATGATATACATGGTCACGAAACACCGTGGTGGGGCTATACGGTGAAATGAACTCGGCTATGATCATACCACCATAGAGAATTGCAAGCACAATGAGTGACGCCATAGCGACCGGCCGCCCCCGGAATCCACGTTGTAGTCGGCTCATGAGCTACCGTACCGGATGCGTGGGTCAACCACAGCAAGGAGTATATCAGCTACCATCATTCCCACGAGCACGAGGAAACTGATGAACATTATGTTGGCCACAACCAGGTTGATGTCTTCCTGCCGCACTGCCTCGAACATGAGCCGGCCAATGCCGGGATAGGAGAAAATGATCTCAAGAATTAGGGACCCCGAGAATAGACCGGCAAACATATTGGCGCTGCTGGTAATGTAAGGATTCAGCGTATTCCGGAACGCATGTGCAAAGTATATGCGGCCCTCGCTAATTCCCCGGCTGCGCAAACTGGTAATGTAAGGTTGGCCTAACTGGTCGAGCATGGTTGCTCGGATCATACGCATAGTGCCGCCTATGCCACCCAGGAAGGCCCCCAGCAACGGCAAAAAAATATGGTACACGTAACTAAACATGAAGCGCCCAGGCGCCTCGCGAAAGGGAAACGAAGGATAGGCGGTAATAGGAAACAGCCCCGAAACCGAGGCAAAAAGCTGGAGCAGAATAAGCAGCAATAGGCCCGGGAAGGCGTGCAACAGCAACGCAGTAAAGGTTGCCGCCAGATCCACCCGGGTTCCAACCTTGGAAGAAAAGTAGATACCTAACGCAAAGGAAATCACGGTAAGAAAAACCAACGAGATGAGGTTCAAGATCAGTGAGTTTATCATTCGGTCGCGAATGAGAAAGAGAATAGGAGCCCGCGAGATCATTGCCCTCCCCAGGTCACGCTCAACAAACACCTGATG
>CAZQIK010000290.1:0-3586 GCA_964593085.1 uncultured Spirochaeta sp. | reverse complement strand
GCATATGCACCGGACCGTGGTCGTTGTATCCTAAGCGACGAATAGAAATGTTGTTGGCGTGCTCCTGGTAATGATGCAGCTCAGCATCCGCAAGCACACGTTCAGCAGACTCTCGCAGGTCACCTTTGAGAAGCTCGAGAATTTTTCGGTTCATGCTGTCTTCTTTCGATGACTTGTCCGACATTCCACTCTCCCTTTATTCACTAGTACAGTAGCTGCAGATCACACTCATTGTGCGTTGGCCACATACCAGAGTATAGATAGAAGCACGGTTTGCGGGCAAGTTGGTGCCTCCGTGTGTGGCGGTATGTCCATAGACACGGCAAAAGGCGCCTATACCTCGTCGAACGGAACCTCACAATACTGCGCTAAGCGACGACCGAGTTCACGTAGCCGTGCCGTACTGCGCTCGGACTCGGTGACAACATTAGCATGAAGCCTACCCGTTCCTGGCTCCGTGTCGTCCGGGTCAAAGTCCAACCCTAAGCGAACAATTCGCTTCTCCAATGCCCGGGACAGCAGCCTTGTCGACCCCCGCGCCAACGCGGTTGTGCTTGGGCCGCTGGAGGAAGTGTGTCGCAGCACCACTCGCCGTAAGGCGGTTGTAGAATAGGTGCGTCTTTTTGGGAGAAACAACACTCCTGTTTGTGACTCAATGACCGATTCTGCCAGGTGGATCGTCCAACGCTCATGGTACAGAGTAGCCGCGACCGAGACCAAGGCAAGGGTAACTGGTATGGGAGCCAAACCAGTCTGCGAAAGTATCCAGAGCATGATTGCGGTGAGCGCCGCAAAGGTAACTCGCCACCCCGGTCCCAAGCCAAGAATCAATTCCTGCGGGGTTTCTTTCCGTATGTGTAGTTGATAAATCACGTGGCATTTCTACTCCGCTGTTCCTTGTCTGTCAACTTCCTTGTCTGTCAACATAGAGAGGTACCGGCCTCAAATAGAAATAGCGACGATTCAAAGAGCAATAAATAAACACCGCGGGGTATGCAAGCCGTCCTACTTTGCCAATCTGTTGTGAAATTTGTTGCAATACTGACTATTGCAGTCTATAATAAAGAATAGATTGGTGGAGATGTTACAGACCCCGTCATCCTTGATACTACCTTGGGATATGACCTTTATTCGGAAACCTCCCACACACATTTTTGGTAATTTTCGCAGGTTGCGGTGCGACGCCGCAGCCGAAAATCTCCTTAGGAGAATGCATGCAGGATATCGCTGAACCGCAAGAGTGCCACGTCACTCACGAGGGAATCGTCGAGAGCATCGGCGACACACATATATTGGTTCGTATGCTTCAACACACCGCTTGTGACACCTGCCGGGCAAAGCTTCTGTGCACCGGTACTGCGGAGTCTCGCGACTCGGTAGTCGAAGCACTCCTTGAGCACGCAGAGGATAAAGATCGTCTTGAAGCCGGAAGTCCGGTTATGCTCCAGTTGGAACAAAGCATGGCATGGATCTCGGTAGCCTTGGCCTTTGGCGCGCCTTTACTGGTGTTGCTATCCACCTTCTTTATCACGCTACAGTCATTAGAAAGTGAGCTCCTTGCCGGACTAGCAGGGCTGGTGGTTCTATTACCTTACTACTTCATACTTGGTCTAAACCGGCATCGACTTAGTCGGCGCGTGTACTTCACCGCCACACCTGTCGAAAACCTCTCGGTATAGTCTACAAATTGGTCAGGAGGCCGTGTTGGATTCAACAGTAATGTACTCACTGCTCACGCTTGGTGGTATTGCTGGCGTATTTGCAATGATTCTCTATTTCGTTGCCAAACGCTTTCACGTCGAGGAAGACCCACAAGTTGCGGAAGTGGAATCAATGCTCCCTGGAATCAACTGCGGTGCGTGTGGCTACCCCGGCTGCGCAGGTTTGGCGGAAGCGCTGGTAGAAGCTGCTGGAGAAAAGGACATTTCGGGCCTATACTGTCCGCCTGGCGGTGGTGAGACAATGGGAGCCATTGCCGAGTATTTCGGTCTGGCAGCAGCAACCTCTGCTGCCACGGTTGCGGTGCTGCGCTGCAACGGCAGTTTTGCCCACTCCCCGCGCACAACCGAGTATGATGGCCCATCCAGTTGCGCGGTTGCGCATAAGTTGGGAGCATCCGTGTCAAACTGTATCTACTCCTGTCTGGGCGAAGGGGATTGCGTTACGGCTTGTAACTTTGAAGCCCTGTATATGGACCCAACAACGGGGCTGCCCGTCGTTATCGATAATAACTGCACCAGCTGTGGTGCCTGTGTTACGGCTTGCCCGCGCGATCTATTTGAAATACGCTTGCTGGGTAAAGGCAAGAAGCCACGCAGAGTCTGGATTGCCTGCCGCAGTCATGATCGTGGGGCGGTTGCAAAAAAGAATTGCAGTGTTGCCTGCATTGCTTGTGGCAAGTGTGTACGAACCTGTGATACAATCGTGAAAGCAATATCGATGAAAGATAACCTTGCGTATATCGATCCCGACATTTGCATTGCATGTGGAAAGTGCGTTCCCGAGTGTCCTACCGGGGCAATCCTGGCGACCTTTCCCGTCAAGGCAAAACAAGAGGATTCTGGGGAACCGGTGTCTACCGGAACCGAAAACACACAGCGATAAGAAAGGATGGTTGTTATGTCTAAGCCCTTTCCCATGGGTGGTATCCCCCCCCCGGATACGAAGATTGCCGCTCCAGCAGCAATTACCCCGCTCCCGCTTCCAGCAGAGGTAATTATTTTACTTGGCCAACATATTGGCGCACCGGCACAACCCATTGTGAAAGCCGGAGACAAAGTGAAGGCCGGTCAACTCATAGGGGAGACCGCCGGATTCATTTCTGCAAACATCCACTCTTCCGTCTCCGGGACAGTGAAGAAGATTGACGATGTAGCCGATCCAAGTGGCTACCCGAAAAAGGCCGTATACATCACCGTTGAGGGTGATGAATGGGCCGAGGGCATTGACCGCTCGACAACTCTTAAGAAAGAGATCACATTAGATCGCGAGTCAATTGTCGAAAAGATTAAGGCGGGCGGAATTGTAGGAATGGGCGGTGCGTCCTTCCCTACCAACGTGAAGTACATGGTTCCAGAGGGCAAAACACCCGATATCTTAGTTATTAACGGTGTCGAGTGTGAGCCTTACCTTACCGCGGACCACCGCGTTATGCTGGAGTATGCAGATGAAATGCTCGTTGGCATTGAGATTCTACGCATTGCGCTTGGCGTCGAAAAGGCCGTCATTGGCATTGAGGAGAACAAGCCCGACGCCATCAAGCATCTCAAGGAACGCTCCGCTGAGTACCCGGGCATTACCGTTGAGTCGCTGCACATGCAGTATCCACAAGGTGCCGAGAAGCAGCTCATTAAGGCCTGCACCGGTAGGGAAGTTCCAAGCGGAAAGTTACCTATTGAGGTCGGCTGTGCGGTAAACAATGTCGGCACTGCATACGCGGTGTACCAAATGGTACAGAAGAATCAACCCCTCGTTGAGCGTGTGGTCACCGTCACCGGCAAACAGGTGAAAAACCCAAGCAACTTTCTTGTGCGTGTCGGCACGAGTTACGCGGCCTGTATCGAGGCTGCGGGAGGTCTCCCTGAGG
>CAZQIK010000289.1:3157-3594 GCA_964593085.1 uncultured Spirochaeta sp. | reverse complement strand
CCGGTTCGGTTAGCCTAATCTCGGCACGACCACCACCAAACAAGCGACGGAAAATATTATGAAAATTCTTCCGAATCTTGTTAAAGGTCTCCGCGAAGAGCTGAGCAGACTCACTTTGGATTTCCGCGGTAACGGCCGCAAGATCCTCACGAGCCTTCCTCAGATCCTCAAGCTGACCGCTCAGGAACTCATAGCGTTCAGCAACCTCGTTAAACTCTTCCGGAGCCATGAAATTCACGGTTCCAAGCTCACGGACTTGTTCACGTACAACAGTGAGCTGATCACGTAGGTCTTTTGCCGGAGTTTTGAGCTCAAGGAGTCGCGACTCATACTCACGAAGGTCACGTGAGTGCCTCTCCTCAAAATTGCTATAGATGTTACGTATGTCCGAAGCAATCTCGGTCACCGACATCTGCAACCGCTCGACCTCACCTTGG
>CAZQIK010000289.1:0-3147 GCA_964593085.1 uncultured Spirochaeta sp. | reverse complement strand
GGCGTTTCTCAAGAGTTTGCATGAGCGCTTTTACACGCTGCTCCTTCTGAAGCAGATCGTGGTTCTTGGTCGAGATGGTCTTTTCAAGTCGCGCAAGCTCCTCACGAAGTTTGTCTTCGCCCCGCCTGCGCTCGGCATGACGCGTTTTCAGCTCGTCCATCTCCTGCGCAGACTCATCTAGGCGTTTCCGACTGTCTGCAATCTGTTGCTCGGTATCGGCGAGCAGTGACTCCTGCTCGCCGCGTTCGCGTTTTGTCCGTTCATGCGCCTCAAGCACCGCCTGACGACGTGCCCGAACTCGTTCACGGCCAAGGCGCAGCTCTTCGAGAGTTGAGCGGTACTCGGCAATTTTGTGTTGAAGCTTGCGATTCTCCTCGGTTAGCGCCGCGCGTTCCTCTTTTGCATTCTTTATTTCAGTGCGACAAGCTACGATACTCTCATCGATTTCGCGTTTGTGGGTAATAATCCCCTCAGGCGCAAGGAACTCATCCAAGAAGCTAGGAACAATCGCGCGGTACCGACCAAGAATATCACGCAACTCCGCAATACGCGTCTCAAGCGCTGCAAATCCGTCCGCGGCAGAATTGAGAAGCCCGGCTGCGCGGTCGGAACCTAGTTCTTTGTAATCTGAAATATCTCCAAACAAGGTCCGTTTACCTTCGGCCGCAACTACGAGCTCATCCATAGCACGCGCAAGCTCATTCTCCAAGGCGGAACGCTGGCCAGTAGAGTATCCGGATTGCAAAAGCCCACGATCCAGCTCACTTACAATGCTGTCGGTCAGGGATCTCATCTCACTCTGGAGTTCTTCTTCGCGCGCTTCCTGCTCAGTCGTGATTGTCTCAAGCTCGCGTATGCGAGAATCATTGGCGGCAATACGCTGGGCGGCGCCCTTGAGGGCTTCGTCGAACTCGTTGATCTGCGTTTCGGCTTCACCTAAGCGGTTTTCATAGTCAGTAATCTCACCTTCTATGCGGGCAGTATCTGCCGAAAGATCTGCAATCTTAGCTCGCGCACGGTCGGCCCGACGTTCATCGCTTTCAATTTTTTCATTCAATTCCTGCGACCGCTCGGATAGTAGACGAATCCGACCTTCAATTGTGTTGCGCTCAAGCTCGGCCGCGTAGAGCTTTTTCTGCGTCGCAACAAGCTCGCTCTCCATGCTGTTGACTTGATCAAGGTTCTCCTCAAGCGAGGTATTGATACCATCTATTTGGCTTTTGACCGAGTCCCTATCCGAGGTACGCTTGCCAAGGAGTTCCTTGCGCTTATCCTGCTCTTCAAGAAAACTGCGAAGACGGAGAAGCTGTATATTAAGTTCAAGCTCGAAGGTCTGATCTCGGAGCTCACGATGTTGTAAGGTTTTTTCGGACTGACGTTTAAGTGAGTCGTAACTCCGCTTTACCTCGCCAATAACACTTTCCACCTGACGCATGTTGTCTTCGGTACGCTCAAGCTTACGCTCGGCTTCCTTACCTCGAAGCTTGAACCTGGTGATAGCTGCGGCCTCTTCAAAAATATAACGTCGTTCTTCAGGTTTGTTTGAAAGTATCTGGTCAATCTTCCCTTGTTCCATGATGGAGTAGGACGATTTCCCAATTCCGGTATCATAAAACAACTCCCGCAGCTCTTTCAGGCGTACCGGTTGATTATTTATGAAGTACTCGCTGTCACCGGAGCGAAACAGCCTGCGTTTGACCGCTACCTCGGGCATGTCGATAGGAAGAACACCTTGATCATTTGCCAGAGTAAGCGTAACCTCGGCAACGTTTACTGCCTTCCGACTCTCGGTACCGTTGAAAATGATGTCTTCCATGCGATCTGCGCGCAGACTCTTGGTGCCTTGTTCGCCCAGAACCCATTTGATGGCATCCACCACATTGCTTTTACCACAGCCGTTTGGGCCGACTAACGCAGCAATTCCGTCGGTAAACTCGACACGTGATTTATCTGCAAAGGATTTGAAGCCGAAAATTTCGATACTCTTTAGGAACACATTCTCTCCCGATGACCGAAGCTTCGCGGTCGGGGGTAGTGTACACACGGGACCGGACCCTTGCAAGGAGGACCGTTGCTGGCTACAGTTGTACGATGAAATTGATATGCGGCATCGACGAAGCCGGACGTGGCCCGCTTGCGGGACCGGTGACTGCCGCCGCGGTTGTGCTACCGCCGTCTTTTGATGCGGGCCAGCTAAATGACTCAAAGAAGCTTAGTTCAAGTCGGCGTGAACTGGCTGCGTTGGAGTTGCGTCGCACGACCTTGTATGGCCTCGGTTGGGCCACTCATTACGAAATTGATGCATTGAATATTCACCAGGCAACCTTACTAGCCATGGAGCGCGCCCAGGATCGACTCATGCGCGCCGTCAAGTTTCTACTGTCCGGTTATGCGGGCGCACACCATGCTCACTGCCAAAGCTGTGGTACGACGAAACCGCCGAACTCTCGTCCGGCATGGAAGACACTGCTGCCTTGGGGGGAACTCAACCTCCCACCCCTGGTGCTCGTGGATGGCATACATCCACCACGCCTCAAGTATGAGACCCGCTGTGTAATAGGAGGCGACCATCTTCACCCGGAGATAATGGCGGCCTCAATCCTGGCAAAGACGGCAAGAGACCGATGGATGCGTGCCTATTCGCAAATTGAACCGTTATACGGTTACGAACAACACAAAGGTTACCCAACCCACCAGCACAAGAAGCTCATAGCCTTACATGGAATATCACGCGTCCAGCGTCGCAGTTTTCGTTGTATCTAAACCTCGGAGCGCTCGGACGGCGTCAAGGTTTATACGGCTTGTTATCTTTGGTGTCACCACCCTTCGGCTTGCGGGTAAACACTCGCACAGAGCGTTCGCCGCTACGCGGGCCCCCGGGCCCGGCAAAATCGGCACTGCCGGGTTTGCGGTTACCACCTGCCCCCCCAGGCCGCTCAGCACGGTCGTTGCGGCTGTCACGCCCCCGGTTGTCGCCGCGACTTTCACCGCGTGAGTCGCGATTACCGCCGCCAAACTGTCGGTCGCCACGCTCGTTACCACCATGCCCGCCGCGCTCGCCGCCACGAGCATTTCCGCGTTCGTTGCTGCCGCGCTCCCCGGCAGCGCTATATCGACGCTCGCCGCCACGTTCACTACCGCCGCGCT
>CAZQIK010000288.1:0-3597 GCA_964593085.1 uncultured Spirochaeta sp. | reverse complement strand
ACCTGCGCGCACCGGCTCTAAGGTTCTGTCTTCGGTCCCTTCGGGTTCGAAACGCACAAGCAGCATGCCAAGGAGCGCTTTGGCAAGCTCCGGGGCTGCAGACCGAAAAAATGAAGGTGGGAGTGTCGCTGCTTCCGATATCGACATTGATCAAGATCCTTCAGTTTGTCATTTACCGCATTGGACATTGCAGCGGTGCTCAGATCATACTATCATGGTAGATAAGAGGTCAAAACATGGGTACAGAACACCTTGGACGCCTATCTCTCGACGCTGCACGCGCGTTCGAGAACTACAGGATAGGAAAAAAGCATGTTGTGGTTCTCATGCTGTTTATGGCGCTTTTCGATTTTGCCGCTTTGGGGCTCATCTTGTTCCATCCAGACCTTGCGCGCCAAGCCTTGCCGGTGGCAGTTGATGATACCGAGCTCATAGAAGTGCTTGAACCATTACCTGATCCGGCGGAACCCGAGAGCCGCCCTGAAGTTGAGCCAGAACCGGAGCTTGAATCTGAACCCGAAACAGTTTTTGAAGAGCGCGAACCTGAAGATATCAGAGATCCAGCATCTCGTGAGGTGCTCTTTACTCACTACGTGCAGTGGGGTGACACTTTTTACTCGCTTGCTGCTCGTTACTGGGATAGAGAACACCTGTGGCCGGACCTTTGGTTGTTGAATGCCAGCAACTTTCCTGATCCTGACTTGATGGTAGTCGGTGATGTCGTAAGCATTTACGATCCTTTAGGACGCCCGGCCGACAACGGTCAAAGAGTTTTCAGTACATCTGAGCGTGAGCGGATATTTGAAGCGTACCTTGCGGTCTATAGAAAGTACCGGGACATTGGTGATTACTACCTTGCGCGTGCGGATGGCCGTCGGAGTTGGTATCGGACTCTTGGTCGAAATCGTATTAACAAAGCACATTGGTCGGTGTACTCTTCACTGCGGTATGATCCGTCATTGCTGGATCGTTACCGATCTCTCCTTTCGCGGGGAGATATTGAAATCATTGAAGAATATGTGGATCGATTTGGGTATCCGCATTCTGGAAGGGAATGATGCTAATCTACCGTGAACAACTCCAACCTTCGTTGAGCGACTTCGGAATTCTCATTCCGATCTATGACAGTACGGTAACAGAAACTTTCGAATCCTTGATCAAGGATCCGCGTCTTGGTCCGACACGTGACCGGTGGCACATTCCGGACTATTCTGTTGATGTTACCAAAGAGGACCTGTTGCGGGTGCATTCTCCGGACTATGTTAAACGCCTTTATTCGGATGAACTTGAGGCCGAACTACTCCACACCTTTGAGTTGCTGGATTTGGAAGGTAACTACTATCGTTATGACCCGTCGAAATCAAAGTATCCATTAGCTAAGTTGTTTGAGCGACTCATCGACGGCGTTGCTGGAACATGCGCCTGTTGCCGTGAGGCTCTTGTGTCGGATTTCTGTTACACCTTTACCGGAGGATATCACCACGCAAAGTACGATACTGGAGACGGCTTCTGTGTTATGAATGATTTGGTGATTGCAGCGCGCCGAATGCAAGCCGAGGGAAAGGCACAAACGATATGGATTGTAGATATCGATGCTCACAAAGGTGACGGAACTGCACCGTTATGTGCGGCTGACGCAAGCATTCGGACCTTGAGTATTCATATGTCTGACGGTTGGCCCTTGGATCGCAATCCTTATCTACCGGACGGAAGCCTTCACCCATCCTTTGTGCCAAGTGATGTAGATATCCCGATTGCCTCCGGAGAAGAGAATGCCTACGTGGATCGTCTTGATGAGGGGTTGCGACGCATGGAGGCTTTTGGAATTCCGGACTTGGCAATAGTCGTTGGTGGAGCTGATCCTTATGAAAAGGATGGACTACCCTCGACGCTACCGCTTAAGCTCACGCTCAAGCAACTTGATGACCGCGATCATCTGGTGTACCGACGACTCAGTGAGCTTGGAATACCTCAGGCCTGGGTTAAGTCCGGCGGATACGGCCCTCACGTGTGGGAAGTATTCTCGCAGTTCCTTTTATGGGTGCTGCCGGAACGCTTGGGGCTTTCGTAGCGTGCCGACTGTTTTCCGTTACAAGCCAAGAATTGAATGCGCATAAGAAAAGTAAATCACGAGGCCGACCGCATCCGCAATTGAGGTAATGAGCGGCCCACTGGCAATAGCCGGGTCGAGATTTACTTTAGTAAGTACGAATGGAATGAACATACCCATGAGGTTTGTCATGACGAGCATCGTGCTCATAGTCATGAACACGACCAGGCCAATGGCGGGCCCACCGCGGAACAACCCCAGAACCGCCCCAAGAGCTCCAAGAGACAGCCCAATTGCAGCCCCAATGAGGAGTTCTTTCATGAAGACACGCCCCCATTGATTCATGCGAATATCCCCGGTGCTAATCGAGCGAATCATGAGTGTTGCAGACTGCGCACCCGTGTTACCACCGGTGCCGATAATAAGCGGAATAAAGAAAGCTAATGATACATACGCAGCAAGAGTTCCTTCGAATGCCGAAATAACACCGGAGCTTATGAGGTTAACAAATACCAAGATCGACAGCCAACCAATGCGGCTGCGAAACAACCGTATAGGACTTATTTCCCAGTAGCTACCTTTGAGTGGGGAAATAGCGGCGCTGCGGTGAAAGTCCTCGGTTGCCTCCTGCTCTGCCACCTCAAACATGTCGTCGAAGGTTACAATTCCTAACAGTACGCCACTGGAGTCAACTACCGGTAACGCACTACGATCGTAACGTTGCATGACGCGTACCGCTTCTTCGCGGTCGTCATATGCGGAAATACTCACAACGGTGTCGTCCATGATACTTTCTACGGACTCATCCGTCTTTGATAGAATAAAACGGCGTAAAGGCAAGGCATCAAGCAAATTTCCGGACCTGTCTGTGACATACACAGTATTTACGGTCTCGCTCTCGTTTCCATGACGGCGAATATGATCCAACGCCTCGGCAAGAGTCCAGCTCGGTCGAACCGCAACATAGTCCGGTGTCATGAGACGCCCAATACTTTCTTCCGGGTACCCAAGCAGTTGCCTGGCTTCTTTAAGGTCGTCCGGACTGAGTAGCATCAACAGCCGTTGAGTGACCTGACCCGGAAGCTCGCCAAGCAGAACGGTACGATCATCCGGTTCAAGCTCGGCCAGGATGTGCCGAGTTTCCGCATCGGTGAGTTCTACCAGCAGGTTATCACTGGTCTCAGGATCTAAGAACGCGAATATATCGACCTTGAGATCTCGCGGTAAGGCACGGAAAAGCAAGACCCGATCAGTTTTATCTATTTCCTTCATATAGTCCGCAAGCTCGGGAGCGATAATTTCGTACTCGGGCCAGTCGATGTCGGGTGCTACGAGACGCGTCCAGTTTTTATTCTCTATGGTTTCGCGGATTACATCGGGTAGAACAGTCTGCAGCATAAAGGCTCCTTGGGTGTTGAGTTCACCGAATACAATCTTACCGTCATCATTGACAAATGACTACCGTATCGCTATAGTACAACTTCGTTGAAACGGAGAGGTGTCCGAGTGGTTGAAGGAGGCGGTCTTGAAAACCGTTGAGCCGCAAG
>CAZQIK010000287.1:0-3599 GCA_964593085.1 uncultured Spirochaeta sp. | reverse complement strand
CTCCGAGGAGCAGGCATGCACCAAGGACGTTGGGCTGATCTGTTCCATCAGGCGCTGCAATGGCAGCCGCTCACAACTTGACGAAATCTCCATATCAATCATGCAAAGCCAATGCAAAACAGTGGGACACAGCTACCAGGTTCAACGCCGGCTCCTGCAAGTAAGAAGTCCGGCGTTTTGGAACCGCGGGTGGTTTTTGCGTAGTAAAACCCGCATCCGTGAGGCAGTCCCCCAACGGCAATGAAAGGGCCGACCCTCGGTCGCAGACAGCTCCACAAACGCAAGGCGATGAGGTTATACCGACATCTTGTCAAATCATTTTTTAAAAATGCATGCATCCTGTCGAATGACTCGTTGAATTGCGCACCTTAGAGGGGTGAAATGCGTCTCACTCAGAAACTCGACGGTCTTCCGATGCGGGGATCCTCCGAGCCGGGAGTCTTAGCCCACCGGGCTCGCGCCTAGAGTAACGCTCAATTGATGCTCCTCACCGGCACGCAGAATTCGGAGCGTTTTCTCATCTCCCGGATTCATGGTCCGAAGCGCCATGAACAGCCCGCGCGGGTGCTGTAGCGAAACCCCACCGAACTCACGTAGCAGGTCGCCGGTAAGGAGGCCAGCCGCCTCGGCAGGACTGTCTGTATTTACGTCGGTGACGACCAGCGCTGGCCGGTTGTCGGAGCCACGCCCCGGCGCGGTGCTAACACCCAGATAGGCAGGCCGTGCACTGCCGGAACTCAGAATGCTACGCACCAAGTGCTGCAGCTGCCCGTATCCCACCGTCTGCCCATGCGGACGTGGCTGGGTGCTGTTCATTCCCACGAAGCGTCCGGCGCGGTTAACTAATGCACCACCAGCCTGAGTGTCGCTCAGTCCAGCATCGATCTCTACCCAGGGCTTGAGCACCCCACCCCACCTATTCATGTGCTCCTCGGCGCTGCGGCTCACCATGCCAAGACGGATCTCATCATAGCCCAATACTAGGACCAACTCGGCCGGACGTAGTTCCTCAAGCTCGGCCCAGTCCTTCCAGGTGGGCACCGCGGCGCCTTCTATCTCCAGTACCGCCAGGTCGTAGCGGTTGTCCCAACCCCTGACCTTGGCATTCACCGGCTGATCATGTCCGTGGCACACCCGAACGGCGTCCTGATCATCGAACGGGTGAGATACCGTGACAATTATGCCCTGTTGTGGCCAGAGTATGCCGCTTGCAGTCTGTACGGTGCCGCCGCTCTCGTCGTACTGCTCAACACGGACCACTCCGTTGCGGACTGTTTGATACAGTGAGTTGAGTTCCTCAGAAAAATCATACAAGTTCATTGTGTCCTCCAATGGAAAGCGTAGCAGTACCTGCCAGCCTGCGCCAGCTGGCCGTTTGGCTGGCCCCCAAATGTGGCTAAGGTCGGGGTTGTCGGCTACCAAACCCGGCTGAGCTACACCTTGAGCAGGCCCTCGCGAGCGGCCTCCATCACCGCCTCGGCCCGGTTTTGTGCGCCGAGTTTCCCCATGAGTCGTGCCAGATGAAACTTCACCGTACCCAACCCTATTCCGAGCTCATGTGCTACCGCTTTGTTGGGAAGCCCCTGCGCAATGAGCTCCAGCACCTCACGCTCACGAGGCGTCAGCGCCGGTCCAGATTCTTGCTCAGATTGGAAACGATATCCGGAAAGGCTTCTCTCAAAGTCTGAGTTGGTTGAGGTATAACGTTGTGAAACGGCCAGGACTGCGATCCATAACTCGGCTGCGGTGGGTGCAGCAAGGTGTAGCGAGACGGGAACTGGAAATGGGTAAAGTACAGGCCCCGGACCAAGTAATATCAGCCGCGCCTGTTCCGAATGAACGCCGCGCTTTGAGCTGAGTTCCCACGCCGGGTCCGACCTAAGCTCGGTGTCGACCTCGACCTGCCCGTCCCAGACGAGCACCTCTCGTTCACCAGGTGGGCCGCAGCCCCAACCCGGCAAGGAGCGGATGAGGGCATTTACGGTGTCCTGGAACGGTGAGCCCTGGGCAATGCACCACAATGCGGGAAACTGCTGCATGTGTGACAGTGTAGACATCGGCGGCCGCAGAAACAACTATCCGTTCGGACGGGCAAGCCCCAATAGTGTTTCCCGTGCACGTGGCTAGCTTGCCGAGTCCGGTTCGCAACTACCTGAGTTTCGCCGACCTCAGCGGTCTGGAATACTTCTTCGCCGTCGGCACCCATGGAGGAAAGCCGGGAAAGGTAGGCGTCTACATAAACAAACTACAGCGCTCCCGCGGGGGAAGACTCCTTGATGAGTACTTCCCGCTCAAGATGCTTCTAAACACGCCAAAGGGCGTCGCTCCAGCTTTGCCGCTCCAGCTTTGCCGCTCCAGGAGCTCCAGCTTTGCCGCTCCAGGAAATGACAACCCACACAGCCAAGCGGGCTTCTCTTGACCCACCTGCTTTGGAAGGTTTCGGACGCATCTTCCCACACTGGGACACCACAACCCGTTTCTGTTAGCATCTACGAGCCGTGCCCACCGCCGAAATCCGCACCGCCGAGTTGCTCAAGGGCTTCGACATCCGCCAGATCCCTGGTCCGTCCTGAGGCTCGTTTGTTGCGGATTAAATCGGCCACCGAGGGTACTCGTAGTGCCAGTTCGTCTATATGCACCTCAATCGAGTTTTCGAACGTACTTTCGAACTCCAGCCCGGTGGCACCGGTTATTATGTCTATACCCATCGTAGCACGAGGGTATCCGTGTGCAGCCAGAGCATAGGCCCCGACAAGCAGAAATTTAACCTTCTCGGCGGACAAGGCAAGTAATAGTCTTTGTAGTCTTCGTTCAGCATCGTGGCTCTTACTCAATGAAGTCACCTCAAGAGTGAGGGGCTAGTATGGCTTTGCATCACGCCGAGTTCATCACGCCACGGTGTTTTGATTTCATGAAAAACGCGAACGCTTCCCGCCAAACAATAAATAGTAGTCACGTTTTCGGTCGTACGACACACTGCAGATTGGCTACACTGAGGGCACAGATATCAGGAGGGCACCGGTGAAGATAACTGATCCAGGCATGGTAAATGAGTTCTATGAAGCGCTACTACGACGAGATCGAGACTACTTAGGGCTTTTTGTTGTCGGGGTCACCAGCACCGGCATATGCTGCCTGCCTACCTGCCGCGCTCGCAAACCCAAGAAAGAGAACACCGAGTTCTTTGACTCATCTGCCCACGCACTGCGGGCCGGATACCGACCTTGCAAAATCTGCCGGCCAACCGAGGGCACCGAGACGCCACCGCCGGAAGTCAGTCGAGCCCTGCAGCTTGCCGAGGCAAGCCCGGCCGAACGGGTGACCGACCGTGAACTACGGCGGCTGGGCATAGGACCTGCTACGGTACGGCGCTGGTGCCAGCAGCATTTCAGCCTCACATTCCACGGATATCACCGAATACTCCGGATCAACGCCGCCTACGGCGCCATTGCCGCCGGGAGCACCGTGACCGATGCGGCGCTTGACAGCGGTTACGAGTCCCTGAGTGGTTTCAGGGACCGGTACAAGGCGGTGATCGGTAGCACGCCTTCCGGGAGCGACCGGCTGCACTTGGTTCAGTATCGCCGTATAGAGACACC
>CAZQIK010000286.1:0-3600 GCA_964593085.1 uncultured Spirochaeta sp. | reverse complement strand
ACCGCCCACACCGCAACCCCGGAGGAAATAGAAAAAATTGCCTACCAAGTTCAGCGTGCCCTTGATAACGGCGCGTATCGCGACCCCGAGCTCAGTATTACTTCTTTTGCCACTCAACTCAAACTGCACCCAAAGCGGCTCTCACAAGCAATTAACCAAAGCTTTGGCCAAAACTTCTCACAGCTCGTACATGAGTGCAGACTTAACTACTTCTTGCAGCAAGCGGCCAGCGGCATCCCAGAACAGCACACCATTCTCGGCCTGGCTCTTGATGCAGGGTTCCCATCCAAAAGCACTTTTAACCGCGTCTTTAAACAGCGCTTTGGCAAGGCCCCATCCGAGTATCTGCTGTCACAACTCGGCACCAAGGTTTAGTTAGGCGGTGCTATCTGTCCAGTTGCACCTGAAACGGCTATAGTAAGAAAGAAGTAGTCATCATTACTTGACCCGTAGGTGAAGGTGAAAGTTTCGCCATCGATGGACGTTGATCCTGCGGTAATTTTGACTTCTGTTGTACTAATAACGTCAAACTCCCAATCACTCGCCGAGTCGGGTGCCAACAAAGTCGTCCAGTAGTCAGCCGTGTTCGCGCTAGCCTCGCGAGCATCTGGGTGCATATTTCCGTTTAACCTGTCATATTGGCCAGCTTTAATCTGAGCCAAGAAGGTATCTCGTCGTTCATCACGGCTAACCCCCTCCTCCTCACCAAACAATTCACAAGAAGCAAGCGCAATAACCGTCAAAAGTGCAACGCCAAAAACTAAGCGAACATAACTCATTTTCATAAACCAAACCCTCCTTGGTCACTTCCGCTAAATATCAAGCACAGCCAGTTTGGGCGCAATGCGTTGTTCAAACTCCGCAAGCACCTCAGCATGCAATGCAAGGAACTCCTGATACAGCGGATTATCAAGATCATTAATGTACTGTGTCTTCATATTCACATACATGCGGCTCACCACATGCCGGCGTAGTGAAAATGCCGACAGAGTGAAGTATCTATAGTTGAGTACGTTAGTAGCGCTAACACGTGATAGCGGTCGTTCAACCTCCGCACGAAACTCTACGAAAGCTTCCTCTCCTTCCTCGGAACGAATGCGAGACATCTCCTCTCGCACCTCTCGTAACTCGCTGGTTGACTGTTGCCACACCGCGTAGGCGGCGTCTTGGTCTTCCATGAAGTCGCGCATGCGGCGTTGGATGCGTTCGAGGCCAAGGACTGGGTCGTCAAGGAAGGCCTCTATGCGATCCTGTTCCCAGTCGCTGAAGTCTAAGGCCGGGCCGAGCCAGCGCACGACGTCACCGGGAGCCTCACCCGCGACTACCTGAACCGCTTCACCCGCACCCAAGTCTACCTCAACGCCAGCCGACTCAACCGTGATCATTCCAGTATCGACCCCAAAGAGGGAGCTGCCGTCCGAACCGGCAAAAACCGTAAACTCGGTGCCGCGAACACCCGCCACCACGGTGCCGGAAGAGACGCGTTGTTGCCGGCCTGCAAGCGCGTTAAAGCGGTAACTAACCGATCCAACCGTGTTGCTCATGACTGTTTCGCGTTGGCCGTCTCGCTCTACCTCACGCAGGGTGAACACCGTATCCGGAGAAACCCGAATTATGTTACCGCCTGCCTGATCAAGCTCAACAAAGTCGCGCCTCCCAGTGACCACGGACTCGCCGGGTCGCAGCGCGTCGCCAAAATCAAGCTCCACACCTCTGCTGCCGTCACGCCGAATCTCGGGGCGCCCCTCGTAATACACTACATCGGCATCCTGTGCCATAAGCAACATCGGCGACAGAAGCAGAACGAGAACTAAATACAGATTTTTCATAACAGTGGCCCCTTCATGCCGTAGAGTAAGGGGGTGCGGTTGCGGCTATCGTCCAACAGCAATAAATACTCACCGCTGCCATTGCGTACCCGAACAAGCGCGGCGTCTGCAGAAAGATACTCCTCAAAAAACGTGCGCATCTCGTAACTCCCGGCAAACTCGGCGTAGCTGTCCTCGGTAAGCGGAGTGATTTGCAGGATCTCGGCGCCTTCAAGGTCAAAGCCCGCGTCGCGGAGCCCTGTCCAGAGCAAATCAAGGTCACTCTCAAGTACGAGTAGCTCGCTGTCAAACGCAAAGGGAGTCCGCGAGTAGTCAACAACCTCTTCTACCGGCGCAGTGGTAATGATCTCTACAATGGCGCGAATTCGCCCTTCACGTTGCGGAACTGGTACGGTCTGACAGGCGGAAAACACCACCGTGAAAAACGCTACAATAGCAATGTATTTCATAATCCTCCCTTGCGTTCACCTCTGTGATGATACCCCCGCTGCAACGAAAAAACAATATACATTCAAAGCTGTGTTTGCTAAGGTGCCCGCCATGCACCTGGAAAACACACAAAGAATAAAGGCTGAGCTCATTCTCATAGGCGTAACCGTTATCTGGGGTGCGACCTTTGTGATAACTCAGTCCGGGTTGCTATTTATTTCGCCGTTTCTCCTTATTGCTGCACGTTTTTCGCTGGCCTTTGGCATTTTTGCCGCGCTCTCTGGGCGCCATCTTTTTGAAATATCTCGCGTTACGTTGCGCCGAGGGGTGGTATTAGGAATCTTTCTGACGATATCCTATCTAGCGCAAACTGCCGGTTTACAGTATACCAGCGCCGCCCGCAGTGGTTTTATTACCTACTTATTTGCCGTACTGGTGCCGCCTTTACAGTACCTTATTGCGCGGCGTACTGTGTCGCTGGGGAATCTACTTGGCTTGGCGGTGGTTGTTCTGGGTGTTTTGGTTTTTAGCGCACCTGGTGCAGGCGGGCTGAACAAAGGCGACATCATGACCCTGCTCTGCGCGGTAGGGCTTGCGTTTTATGTTGTGCTGCTGGACCGCTACAGTTTACAGAGTACTGCTCACGATCTGGCGGTGCTACAGTTTGGCACCGTGGCAGTGCTGGCAACGGGGGGCACGGTGGTAGGTGAGTGGCTCGTGGGCGGGACCGTGCTGTTTATCCCAAGTGCGGCTTTGTTCTGGACGGTGGCGTATCTTGGGGTGCTGGGTACAGCAGTCGCACTGGGGCTACAGACACGCTTCCAACATGAGACAAGCCCGGTTCGAGCCACAATTATTTTTGGGCTAGAACCGGTTTTTGCGGCGCTGGCTGCGCTCCTGCTTGCGGCGCAGGTGCCGACCGGGCATGAACTTGTTGGTGGTGGACTCATTCTTGCAGGCTTGCTCATTTCGGAGTTGTGGCAATTTCGCTCAAGTATGCCCGAGATTGTATAAAAAGTTTTGAGGTAAAAAATGACTAAGTTTTCAGATCCTGTTCGTACCGCTCTTGAGTTGTGCTCAGGCGCATATCTTCGCTTGCAACTGCGAGAGACACGGCTCACTGATGTTGAGATCTCTTCCCGCGACGCAGTGATTGTAGACGCCAACGCGCCGGCAGCGCGGTTGATTGGCCAAGAAGATCAGGAGCAGGTTGCGGTTGGTATTCCTTCACTTGTTATCGGCAGGTCTTTGAGCGAGCTGGTTGTACTTAATGAGATCAGGGAAGAGGCGATGTCGGCAGCCATGGTCCTTTCTCCGCTTACGGAACTGGAGCTTGGTGAAG
>CAZQIK010000285.1:0-3609 GCA_964593085.1 uncultured Spirochaeta sp. | reverse complement strand
GTTCAATGTAGCCGAAGGCGCTCAGCAGAGATCTCTCATAGTAGCCATTGCGACGGTCGGCTCCGCTTCCCTCGCTCTCTACCAGTTCCTCAAGCCGCTCACTGAGAGCCTCATCCATGGTCTTCTCAAGCAATTCCTTGATCGCTTTCTTGGCCTCTACCGCACACTCTTCGCCACTCACTAAGCTCTTGTAATCTCGCTTCGAAAGTGGCATCTTCATCTCGGTGACAACGTTCACTGGCATTCCTCGCTTAAGTGGATTGGTCTTCACTTTGAGGAATGCCTCATTTTCCCTCCTGACACAAGAGACGGTACACTACACTTGGCAGCGATATCTTGACAGGTACGGTGTCATCATATATCGTCATCATATGCGTACTATTGTCGATATTCCAGACAGCTACGTTCAACGGCTCGATGAGCTCAAACAGCAACGCGGTGTGTCCCGTAGCGAGCTCGTTCGAGAGGCGGTGGAACGCTATCTTGAGAGCGCTGCAGGAAGCGTAGCGGACATTGCTTTTGGCGTATGGGCTGCGGAAGGCGGCGAGCCCGAGGACGGAGTAGCGTATCAGAAACGCCTCCGTGCCGAGTGGAATGCATAGAATGGATGCGCTGTTTGATACCAATATCATCATTGACTATCTCAACGGTATTGAACACGCGCGGGGCGAGTTGCAGCGTTACCGGCGTGTATTCATAAGCCCAATAACCTTCGTTGAGGTGCTCGTAGGCACATCTCCATCAAACGATGTAGCGGTTCGGGCCTTCCTATCTCGATTCACCACCACCGAGTTATCCTCCGCTACGCTCGAGGCTGCTATTCGCATTCGCACAACCCACCGGGTTCGCGTCCCAGACGCCCTGGTCTGGGCTGCCGCCGAGGTGAACGGCCTTCTTCTCGTCACCAGAAACACCAAGGACTTTCCATCAAACCACCCGGGAGTACGTATTCCTTATTCGCTGTCGTAAAGGCCGCCAAGAGGGCCACCCCTTTGCTTAAATTCTGGGGAACGTCCTCACGCACCGGCATTCTGTACTGTTCTGATCTGAGAAAGCAACGCGCACCTACAGCTCGCGCGGAATCAAAAAAAGAGATTTAACACGTCCCATTTCTCATTATGAGACGACAACCGGCAGTCTACGGTGTAGAAAACTCTTAGAAGCAGTCGTAGAGACTGGCACGTTTGGTCGTATGCGCCGCTGTGGAAGCATATGGTTCCACTATGATACAGGAGGTGAGGAATGGTGGGTAATAATCGGATTTCAGTTTGGAGCGTGGTCTTGAGTGTGGTCTTCGCATTGGCTCTTGTGTCGCTCTGGAGCTGCGACACGCTGCTTGGCGACGATAGCGACGATAGCGGTGATACCAAAGCGGATGACGGCTCGCTGACCGTGCAGCTTCTTGATGGAGGCAGTAGCCCGTGTCCTGACCCTCTTATGTTGGCCGGCCCGGATGGTCCAGACGCAAATCACAACACTCCGGTTTTCACAGTATGGGTTTACCGAGCAGGAAGTACGGCTGATAATGATATGGTAGCCTCTGGTATCGCGGAGTTTGATGACGACAGTAATTCGACTGTGCACCTTAACAAACCCGAAACGAATGACGCGTGGCAAGGGACCGGTGGTGAGAGCTACGATGTCTACCCGGTAGCCTACTGCACCGTTGAGAGTGGAAGCATAGAACATTTTAACGATAATGAAACCCACTGGGATAATGCGATGGCAGCTGTGCACAATGGCAGTGGGAGCGGTGGCTATGGCGTGCCAATTACGTATAAGCAGGATGGAAACAAGGCGATCACTACGGCGAGCGGCGATTACGGACGTCTTCTCATTGATCCACCGACTACGACTGTTGAAGTCACCGGAATTCCAACTCGTGACCCGGATCCATTTCTAGAATTTTACGTTAGGGTTTTTGAAGAGGGAGTGGAGCCAGGTCCAGATAATCCGGTTGCGGGGAACGGTGTCGATATAAACGGCGAAACAACAGCAGAAGCTACTTTGCATCGCGATGAGGAGGAGCATGAGTGGTTAGGCACGCCGGGCGAGACATACCAAGTGCTACTCATGCTATTCGGGGCAGATGGCGAAGGAGGCCCGGCGGCCGAAGGCAGCAGGCATCACTTTTTCACCTACACCCACACAACTGGTGGAATGGAACTAGTAAGAGCATTTGCTGATGCCGAGTGGGGCGACCCCGACAACCTGCAGTTTTAGCGGAGCCGCTTAGAAGCGTGAGCGGGCGGAAGGGCGCCGGAGGCGGTGCGGCGCGGCAAGCGCCGCACGGAACCCCTGGAGCACGCGACCCCGGCTCTTCGGCTTCAGCCGAAGGAGGGCCGGGGGCACGCCCAGATTCGTGAGTTCGAACGGTGAGGAAGTCCCAAAACGTGAAATGGGGCGCCTACATTTTCTGGCTGACTCTGGCGTGAGGTGCTAAAATCTAAGATGTGTTTGTCTTGGAGCTCACCGCGATGCTCGGGGTGGCGCAGAGTGCTGTTCTGCTGCTGCTGATCCTGACGCGCTATAGAAACAGACGGAATCTGCCGCTGGTGTTAATTCTCTTTACGCTTGCTGCGCGGCTCGGAACCATACCTCTGTGGAATTATGAAGCGCTTGTGGCTCATCCGTGGACGATGGTGGTGTTCAGCCCTCTTCCGTTTCTGGGCGGACCGCTGGTGTGGTGGTATGCGCGTGAGTCGACCTTGGTGCAGGAAGAGGCTCGGCCGCCGTTTTTCCCGCTGCATTTTGCACCCTACTTCATTGAGGCCGGGGCGGTGGGGGCGCTGATTTTTGTGCTTCAGCCGGGGGAGTTTCAAGTCATTGCGGCGCAGATTTTTAGCGGCAGCCCGCCGTGGTGGATCGGCGGGCGGAACGTGTTGAAGCTTGTTAGCGGGGTGGTGTACACGCTGCTTGCGGCACGGCTTGCGTTTAGGCCGGAGCGCAGTTCGAGCGTGTTGATGCAGGATCCTAAGCACCGGCATTGGCTGAAGGTTGTTGTGCTGGCGCCGGTTGGTATTTGGGCGAGCTTTAGCATGGTTGCGCTGCGGCCTGGCTTGGCGGGGCAGGTGGGTGAAGGCGCACCGTTGCCGTACGTTGTTGTTTCGCTTGCCATGATGGCGGTGTTCTATGCGGTTTCGTTTCACATCGTTATTACGCCGGAAGCGCTCAGCCCGCGCCGCGTGCATGAGCGCGTGCGACGAGAGCCAGCGGTGTCTCGGGAGTATGTGGAACGTGTGGCCGAACGCGTGCAGCGTGAGCTTGAGAGTGGGGGGTATCGAGATCCGGCCCTTTCGCTAGGCACTCTTGCTCAGCGCGTAAGCGCGCACCCCAATCATCTTTCGCTAGCTATCAACGATGTCTTTGGTGCGAGTATGCCGTCGTTGCTCAACCGCTATCGGCTGCAGCACTTTGTTTCTGAGATTGAGCAAGGGGCGTTAACGCAACACACAATTCTGGATCTGGCTTTCGATGCAGGTTTTCCTTCCAAGAGCACCTTCAACCGGGTGTTCAAGCAGTGCTACGGCACCGCCCCCTCGCAGTACGCTGCGCAGGCCGTGGCGCACGGCACCGTAAGCGGTTGCTTGGACAGGCCTGATGGGCCTG